>JBBRPG010000085.1:0-15926 GCA_038228485.1 Alphaproteobacteria bacterium | reverse complement strand
GGCGGTGCAGGGCCATCTCGCGCGGCTGCCGCGCGCCGCGATCGCGCGGGAGAGTTGGGAGCGGAACGGGGCGATGCTTGTGGTCGCCGATTGGGACGAGGCGGTGCGGCTGATCGACCGCGTCGCGCCCGAGCACCTCGAACTGGCGCTCGACGACCCCGTGGCCTTGGCGAAACGGGTGCGGCATGCCGGCGCGATCTTTCTCGGCCGCTATACGCCGGAAGCGATCGGCGACTATATCGCCGGACCCAACCATGTGCTGCCGACGGCGCGCAGCGCGCGGTTCGCCTCGGGGCTTAGCGTGTTCGATTTCCTCACCCGCACCACCCTGGTCGGCTGCGGCGCCGAGGGTTTGCGGGCGCTGGCGCCGGCGGCGATCCGGCTCGCCGAGGCCGAAGGGCTCGACGCCCACGCGCTGTCCTTGTCGATCCGGCTGAACCGATGAGCCGTTGGCGATGACCGAGCAGCGCATCGCCGCGATCACGCTCGACGAGCGCAGCGTGTTGCGCCGCAGCCCGGAGATCGAGAACGAGCGCGCCACGGCGATTGCCGACCTGCTGCACGAGAACAGCTTTGCCCCGGCGTCGGGGTCGGCCGGGCCGTTCGAGCTGCATCTGGCGGTCGAGGAAAACCGGCTGCAGATCGACATCGCCGGCGGCGACGGGTCGCGCGAGACGATCCAGCTGCCGCTCAATTCGTTCCGCCGCATCGTCAAAGACTATTTCGTCGTCTGCGAGAGCTATTACGATTCGGTGCGCCGCCATAACCTCAGCCAGGTCGAGGCGATCGACGCCGGCCGCCGCGCGCTGCACAACGAGGGCTCGGCGCTGCTGATCGAGCAGCTTGCCGGCAAGGTCGCCGTCGACCACGACACCGGACGGCGCCTGTTCACGCTGATCTGCGTGCTGCATTTGCGCGCCTGAGCGCGGCGTTGCGAGCGCCCACGAGCCATCGTCCAGCAGCGAGATCCAAGGGCGAAGGACCGTTCCGAACCTAAAGAGCACGCCCGCAAGAAGTAATCTGCGCAGCTGGACGACTGTCATTTCCGACTACCTGGCGTGACCATTTGCAGGTCTTCGAAACCACACCGGTCGCAAGCGTACTTGTAAGTTCTTGAACCTAATCCGCCGAACGTCGCTGACGCCGCCGAATTAACGACCCGATAAGTGGCGTCGCCGCACGACGGGCAAACTTCTCCTGGGGTGGCCTTGGTAGTTACTGAGAAGCCATCAGGATTTTGGCCCCAGTGGACCCGGATTGAGTTTTTGCACTCTGGGCATTGATAAATCGTCTCGATTTTCTCGGGGGAGCGTCCGTGATCTTGTAAAATCGCCTTCTGCCCACGTTTGTAACATGCTGTGCAAAGCCAATGAGGGGGTTCACCCGCATGGGCTGTTGGCTTCAGGACGCGTGCGAAGGCACCCGGATAGACTTCCTTAAGCTCGTAGCGTTCCTTCTCAGTGTCCCATGCTTCAAGGTCAGTAAGCTGTTTTTCCAGTTCGCGTATGCGCTCCAGAGCCGTGAATTGGTCAGATTGAGCCGACAATGCGCTTTGCTGGGCGGAGAGGATTATTCCCTGCAACTCAATGACCTTGGTTTGGATCATTGCGGCATCGCGCAGGCCCAGCATCGCCTTGCTGATATCTGTCGCCGCTCTCAAGCTGGTAACCAGACCGGCAATCGCGGCCATATCGACCATGGAAAGCCCTCCGTCCTATTGGGGCGGAGCCAAAACCCCGTAAGATGGGATTGCGTCCGCGTCGGCTCCGACAGGTTTCGCGGGCGTAGGTGGGTAGGGACTGGCATCCCTGCCCACCACCCCCTAACACAAGTCATTGTTTTTACCGAATCAACGCGCACCAGATTTAGGCGGCACGGCTGGAAACAAGGGTAATTCCAGTTGTGGAGGGGTGACTTAATCCGTCCCAGTAGCGATAGCGATTCGGCGGTTTCAATTTCTCGGGCTTGGTTGTGACGCCGCCGATAGGTCAGCCGCTTGCCGACGCTGCCAGCGACTGACTTCGCCATACACGCGCTGTCGCTGACGCCTAGGGGCGCGGAGGAAACGAAGGACGCGATAGCTACGGTGCGCGGCGAAGCCGCAATAGAATCACAGTAAGACAGTGAGACAGTGAGACGACGAGGTTGCCGTCACCCGGAAGCCTCACTGTCTCATTGGAAATAATGGCGCTTGCGCCGAATAGGTGGCTTCGCGTCCGTCGCGCATCCTTTGCGCCCTTAGCGTCGCAATCTTCTCTTTTTCTTCGTGTCCTCCGTGCCTCCGTGGTGAATTTCGACCGCGCGGCGCACCAGGATGGTGGCGGCTTTCGCGTAAGCGGTTGATGAACTAGCCTCGCGCGATGTCGATCCTGGTGCTTGCTTCCGCCTCGCCGCGCCGGCTCGATCTGTTGCGCCAGATCGGCATCGTTCCCGACCGGGTCGACCCGGCCGAGATCGACGAGACGCCGCTGCCGCGCGAGCTGCCGCCGGCGCATGTACTGCGGCTCGCCCGCGCCAAGGCCGAGGCGGTGCGGCCGCGGCATCCCGACGCCCTTATCCTCGCCGCCGACACGGTGGTGGCCTGCGGCCGGCGCATCCTCGGCAAGCCGGAGGGCGAGAAGGCGGCGCGCGGGTTTCTGACGCTGCTGTCCGGGCGGCGGCACCGGGTCTATGGCGGGGTCGTGGTGGTTGACCCGAATGGCCGTATCGCTACCCGCCGGGTGGTCAGCCAGGTCGGGTTCAAGCGGCTCAATGACACCGAGATCGCCGCCTATCTCGCCACCGGCGAGTGGCAGGGCAAGGCCGGCGCCTATGCGATCCACGGCCACGCGGCGGCGCTGATCGACTGGATGTCGGGCTCCTATTCGAATGTCGTCGGCCTGCCGCTTTACGAGACGGCGCAGCTGTTGGCCGGGCTGGGTTATCGCCCGGGATGAACGAGCTGTTGATCGCCGAGTTGCTGATTTCCGCTGGCCCCGGCGAATGGCGCGCCGCCTGGGTCGAGGGCGGTGAGGCGGTCGAGCTTTACGTCGAGCGCGGCGACACCAAGCCCGCCGGCAGCGTCCATCTCGGCCGGGTGGTGCGGCTGGTGCCGGGGCTCGAGGCGCTGCTCGTCGATATCGGCGGCGAGCGCCCGGCTTTGCTGCCGCTGCGCCATGCCGGCGACGCCAAGCGTGAGGAAGGCGCGCGGGTGCTGGTGCAGGTGCGGCGCGAGGCGTGGCAGGACAAGGCGCCGCGCCTCACCGCCTCGATCGCCGCGCCCGACCTCCCTGCCCTGGCCGAGCACGCGTCGCGGCTCGACCCGCCCGTGCAGTTGTTTCCGGCGCCTGGTTTCGCCGCCGCGCTGGCGCTGCGGCTGCCGGCGATGCCGCAGCGCATCGTCGCCGACGATATCGCTATCGTCCCCGAGCTGCGCGCCGCGTTTCCGGGGATCGAAGTCGCGCACGAGGACGCCGGCGATTGGCCGGTGGATGTGGAAGCCGCGTTCGAGACCGCGCTGGCCCCGACCGTCGCGCTGCGCGGCGGCGGCAGGGTGCATATCGGCGAATATCCGGCCGCGAGCCTCATCGATGTCGACACCGGCACCCCCGACGACGGCGCCTCGGCCGAGCGTACCGCGAGGGCCACCAACCGCGCCGCGGCGGCGCTGATCGCCCGGCAACTGCGGCTGCGCAACATTTCGGGGGCGATCGTCATCGATTTTGTCGGGCTCGACCGGCGCGGCGAGCGCGAGCGGCTGCAGCAGGCGATGGCGGCGCGGCTCGCCGGCGACCCGGCCAAGCCGCAGGTGCTGGGGTGGACCCGGCTCGGCCATCTCGAAATCGTGCGGCCGCGGCGGGCTCGCTCGCTGGCCGACGCGCTGCTGCAGATGCAGGCCGAAGGGCCGCCGGTAAAGCACCCGGTGACGCTGGCGCATGAGGCGTTGCGCCGGCTGCAGCGGGAGGCGCGCGCCAACCCGGCGGCGAATTGGCGGCTCGACGTATCGGCCGCTATCGAGGCGGCGTTGCGCGGCCCTGCCGAGCCGGCATTGCAGGCGCTCGAAACCCGGCTCGGCCGCCGCATCGCGATCGCCCTCGGCACGCCGGGGCGCGAGGGTTTTGACATCGTCGCGATCTAGGCCCATATCGCCGGCATGGCCCCAGACGACGCTCCGATGATCCCGCCACGCGGCGCGCCCTGCCCGATCTGCGGCAAACCGGCGGAGCCGGGCCACCGGCCGTTCTGCTCGGCGCGCTGCCGCAACGTCGATCTCGGACGCTGGCTCAAAGGCGGCTACCGGATCGAGACCGACGAAACCACCGAAGACGGCGGCGGCGAGGCGCCGGGCTAGATGTGAGCGGCTTCCGATTCTAGGGCACGATCAGATCAAGTTGAGCGCAGTGCCGGGCCCCCCCCCCACCCCCCCCCCGTGGCCAGGGGGGTGGGATAGCCGCGTAGCGGCGGGGTGGGGGCCGCCGCTGCGCTCCCAGCTAAACGGATGCTGCTCTAATAGGCGTCGCCGCCGGCGGTGCGGGCGAAGCGCTCGGTGCGGTAGGCGGCGACCGTGGTCGGCGGGTAGCGGCTCTCGCCGCTGGTGTTGGGCAGCGGCGCGATCTCGGCGTCGTAGTTCGGGATGAAGAACATGCCGAGCGACAGGCGGCGGCTGCGCCAGTGCTCGCCCTCGGCCGGGTTGACGACGCGGTGCAGGGTCGAGCGCCAGCGGTCGTTGGTCCAGCGCATCATCAGATCGCCGAGATTGACCGTGAACGCATCGCCCGAGGGCGGCGCCGCATTCCAGCGCCCGGCGCGGTCCCTCACCTCGAGCCCGCCGACATCGTTGTCGCTGTAGATCAAGGTCATCATGCCGAGGTCGCTATGCGCGCCGGCGCGGAGCTGGCCCGGCAGCGGCGCCGCGTCCGGCGGCGGGTAATGCATCAGCCGCAGCTGACTGATGTGCCGGTCGGTCTTGTCGTCGAACCAGCCGGGCGGCAGATCGAGCGCGACGGCGAAGATATGGCAAAGGGTGCGGGCGAGCCCCTCGACCCCGCGCCAATAGGCTTCCAGCGCCAGGCGCAGCGCGGCGGGCCGCGCGGGCCATAAATTCGCGGCAAAGCTCGGGTACGCTGCGGGCCCGGTGAAATACGGCTCATCGGGCAGGTCGTAGGGGCCGATCGCGAACATTTCCTTGAGGTCGGCCGGGGTCTCGTTGCCGTGCAGCCGCGCCAGCCGCTCGTCGCCATGCGGAATGTAGCCGCGGTTCTGCTCCGGACGGGGGCGCTTCACCGCGAGCTTTTCGTCGAGCGGCAGGTCGAAGAACGCATAGGAGGCGGCGACCAGATCGTCGATCACCGACCGCGCGATGCCGTGGCCGATGACGGCGAAAAAGCCGATGGTCTCGCAGGCCGCGCCGATGCGGTCGACGACCGCAGCACGCTCGGCGGCCGACGCATGTTCTCGGGTAAAGGCGCCGATATCGACGACGGGAAACGCGCTATTCATTACCGACCTCCCCAGCCCAACCGCACCCGGCCGATCGCCATCGTCACCGCCGCCTGGGTCGGCTCGACGACAGGCAGGCCGACCGCCTGTTCGAGCTCGTCGCGGTAGCGCGCCATGCCGGCGCAGCCCATGACGATCGTATCGGCGCCGTGCTCGTCGCGCAGCCGGCAGCCGATTTCGGTCATCCGCGCGATGGCGGCGCGCGCGTCGCCGAGCTCGGCGACGCCGAGCCCGAGCGGCAGATCGGCCGCCAGCCGCTCGCCCACCCCCATCGCCGCGTAATAGCGCAGATGGCGCGGCACCGACTTCGCCAGGATCGAGATGACCCCAAAGCGATGCCCCAGGGTCAGTGCGGTGAGGATGCCGCATTCGGCGATGCCGAGCACCGGTTTTGCCGTGGTCTCGCGCGCCGAATGCAGGCCCGGATCGCTAAAGCAGGCGATAACGAAGGCCACGGCGGCGTTGTCCTGGGCCGCGATCGTGCGGCAGAGCGGCGCGATCACTGCATCGGCGTCGCGCTGGCTTTCGACCCCGGGCGGGCCTTCGTGCAAGGTCTGGCAGACGATCTCGGGGCCGCCGGCTAGGCGCAGCGGCGCCATCGCGGCGTCGATCGCCGCGGTCACCGTCTCGGTCGAATTCGGATTGATGACGACGATGGGACCGTCCATGGCGCCCTGTGGCATCCGCCCTCCGCTTTCCACCGCTCAGGCGCGGTGGATCGGCTGGAGCCTACCGCACCTGCCGGCGCAGGAACATCCGCCGCAGACGCCGCCAGCGCCCTACCCGCAAGGCCTCGGCCTCGCGCTGAGGGCGGAAGATGCAGGCCCAGCCGCAATTGCGGTCGCGGCAATGGCCGGTCCCCGGGACCCAGGCACACTCACGGGCCCACCGCAGCGCCTCGGGCTCGGCGGCGACGTCTTGCGCGCGTGACAGCGGTTCCAGCGGACCGACAGCGAAACTGGGCATCCCATTCCTGGCGTGTTTTATGATTTAATAGAAATAAAGTGGGGTTTATTTACTGCCAATACAGATCGATTTTCTCATCCAGCCGGGCGTTAACCTCGAATAGGTGCCATCACATAGACGACGGCTCCAAGGGAGCTCTGTCCGTTTATCCGAATTACTTCTATTAGGAGGAATCAAATACCCGGTAAGTATCGATGACCGTTGCACTGGCGGCGGCTGAATACGGCGAGGGCAAGCCGGTGGCGGTCCTGCACGGGCTGTTCGGCTCGGCGCGCAACTGGGCGGGGATCGCCCGCCGCCTCGCGCAGCATCACCGGGTGATCGCTTTCGATCTGCGCAATCACGGCGCCTCGCCGTGGGCCGATCGAATGGACTATGCCGAGATGGCCGAGGATGTCCGCGCGGCGATGCAGGTGCGCGGACACCGCCGCTACGCGCTGATCGGTCACAGCATGGGCGGCAAGGCGGCGATGGCAGCGGCGCTTGCCGCACCCGGCGAGGTCGAGCGGCTGGTGGTGGTCGACATCGCCCCGGTCGTTTATCCCGCCGGCCCTCTCGTCTATGCGCGGGCGATGCGCGCGCTCGACCTCGGCGCGGCCGCCCGGCGTGGCGATGCCGACAAAGCGCTCGCCGGCGCGATCCCCGACCCCGCCGAGCGCGCGTTCCTGCTGCAGAACCTGGTCTTCGGCGACGGTCCGCCGCGCTGGCAGCTCAATCTCGCGGCGATCGAAGCGGCATTGCCGGCGCTTGCCGGGTTTCCGAGCCCGCCGGCCGGTACGGTCTATAGCCGTCCGGCGCTGTTCGTCGCGGGCGAAAAATCGGATTACATCCGTCCCGAATACGACGCCGATATCGGCCGGCTATTCCCGAATGCACGGGTTGTCCGCATCGGCGGAGCCGGCCATTGGGTCCAGGCCGACCGCCCGGACGCCTTCCTCGCCGCGGTCGAACCGTTCCTCGCCGGGTGACTGCGGCAAATCCCATGAATCGCGCCCGTAATGCGCATTGCTTTCGCCGCCGTTTCGGGCTGACATAGGCAAAATAAGAAGGCTGCTCGAACACATCTTGTCTGTCGCCTTGAACGGGGAATGGGGCGCATGTCGAGGATGCCGGCCTTTGCGCTAGCGCTTTTCTTGGCGCTGATCGGGCTGCCCCGGCCGGGCGGCGCGGCGGAAGCCGTGGTGCTGCAGCTTCACGCCCCGGCCCAGTTCGAGTTCGCCGGCTATTACGCCGCGCAGTGGCTCGGCTATTACCGCGACGCGGGGCTGAACGTCGAGATCCGGCCCGGCGGCGCGCGGGCGCAGGTGCCGATCGACCCGGTGCGCGAGGTCGCCGAGGGCCGCGCCCAGTTCGGCACCGGCACGATGCAGCTGGTGATCCGCAGCGCCCAGGGGCTGCCGCTGCTGCTGGTCGCGCCGATCTTCCAACAGAGCGGCGCCGCGGTTTATTACCGGGCGGACAGCGATTTCTCGTCGCCCGCCGCGCTGGTGAAGGCGCGGCTCGGCCGGCTGCCGGCGAGCGACATCCTCGACATCGAGCTGGCGACCGCGCTGCGCGCCGAGGGCATCGACCCGGCGAAGATCAAGGCGGCGAGCGTCGAGCCGAGCAAGATCGTCGCGGCGCTCGCCGACAAATCGGTCGACGCCGTCGCCGGCTCGGCCTGGACCACGCCGTGGCAGGCGCACGAGCGCGGCATCATCCTCAAATCGTTCAACCCGGCCAATTACCGGGTCGAATATTACGGCGACAGCCTGTTTACCGTGCAGCGCTTTGCCACGGCAGAGCCGGATACCGTGCGCCGCTTCCGCGCCGCCTCGCTGAAGGGCTGGGAATACGCGCTGCAGAACCCGGACGAGATCGCCGCCCGCCTCATCGCCGAGCGGCCGGGTGAGCCGCCGGTCGCCGACGTCGCCGGGTTCGCCCGCTATCAGGCCGACGTGGCGAAGCGCCTGTCGCGCTACCCGGAAATCCCGCTCGGCTATTCCAACCTCGACCGCTGGACGCAGATCGAGGCCGGCATGCTCGGCGCCGGCGTGCTGACCCGCAGCGCCGACCTCACCAGCTTTGTCGACAACCCGGGCTTTGCCGACAACCGGGGCCCCGAGGCCGCGTCCCGCATCGCCGGCAGCGGCCGCGCGGCGGTGCTGATCGGCATTGCCTTGGCGGTCGTGGCGGCGGCCGGGCTGGCGCTGCAGCTCCGGCGCCGCCAACCGGCCGCCGCCCCCGCTGCTAACGTCGCGAACGACGCGCCGGCGCTCGAACCGGGGCGGGTCATCCACATTTCGCGCCCGGCGGTGCAGCACCCGCCGCCGCCCCCACCACCGGTCCCGCCGACCGACCTCAACGCCGTGCTGGCGCCGCTCGAGCGGCGCATCCGCCAGCGGGTCCGCGGCAAGGTGCGGTGCCGCTTTTCGCTGCTGCCCCAGCTATGGCCGTGCCGCACGAGCGGGGGCGTGCTGGTGCCGATCGTGCTCGACCTGTGCGCCGCGGCGGCGGCGGTGATGGACAGGGACGGCAACCTCATCGTCGGCACCCGCAACTTCACCTTCGATCCCGAGACGCTCGACGATTACCCCGGCGGCCGCATCGGCGAATTCGCCCGCATCACCGTGCGGGACAATGGCCGGGGCCTGACCGAAGCGGAGTTCGAGCGGATCCTCGACCCAGGCGCCTCCGCGCGGCCGGCATTGGCGGCGGCCGCTATCGCGGTGGGAAAGATCGGCGGGTTTGTCCGCGTCGAAAGCGCCGAAGGGGTCGGCACCGCCGTGCACCTTTATTTCGCGCGAGCCACGGACGCCGACACGGCGCTGCACGATTTGCCGAAACCCGCGGCGGAAGTCGCGGAATAACGGCTCAGCAGCTTTCGGCGACCACGCTGCGCAGATAGGCGCCGTAGCCGTTCTTGTCGTAGCGGGCGGCGAGGCAGAGCAGCCGCTTGCTGTCGATATAGCCCATGCGCCAGGCGATTTCCTCGATGCAGGCGATCTTGAGCCCCTGGCGATGCTCGATGGTGCGCACGAACTCCGCCGCCTCGAGCAGAGAATCGTGCGTGCCGGTGTCGAACCAGGCATAGCCGCGGCCGAGGCGCTCGACCGCCAGCGCGCCGGCCTCAAGGTAGGCGCGGTTGACGTCGGTGATCTCGAGCTCACCGCGCGCCGAGGGCTTCACCGCGGCGGCGATGTCGACGACCTTGTTGTCGTAGAAATAAAGCCCGGTGACCGCCCAGTTGGAGCGCGGCTTGGCCGGCTTTTCGACCAGGCTCTGCGCCTTGCCGTCACGGTCGAACGAGACGATGCCGTAGCGCTGCGGGTCGGTGACCTGGTAGGCGAACACGGTGGCGCCCGCCTCGCGCGCCGCCGCCGCTTCGAGCATGAGGCTGAGGCCGCTGCCGTACAGCATGTTGTCGCCGAGCACCAAGGCGACCCGGTCGCGGCCGATAAACTCGCGTCCGACGATAAAGGCGTCGGCGAGGCCGCGCGGCTCCGCTTGGGTGGCGTAGCTGAGGTTGATGCCGCAACCAGCGCCGTCGCCGAGCAGGGCCTGAAAATGCGGCTGATCTTGCGGGGTGGTGATGACCAGGATGTCGCGGATGCCGGCCAGCATCAGGATCGACAGCGGGTAATAGATCAGCGGCTTGTCGTAGACCGGGAGCAGCTGCTTGCTGATCGCCAGGGTTATCGGATAAAGCCGCGTGCCGGAGCCGCCGGCGAGGACGATGCCTTTCATCGCAGGGCGCCTTGATCCGCGACCGGCTGCAGCTGCGGCTGCGAACGGACGATCTCGTCGAGGCAGCGGCCGAGCGAGGCCTGCCATGCCGGCGCGACGATCCCGTAGGCGCGCGCGATCTTGCCGCAATCGAGCACCGAATTGGCCGGCCGCGCCGCCGGGGTCGGATAGGCCTCGGTCGCGATCGGCTCGACGAGGCGCGGCGCCGGCAGGCCGCGGCGAACCGCGCCGTCGAAGATGGCGCCGGCAAAGCCGTGCCAGGTGGTCGCGCCGCTGCCGCAGAAATTGAAGGTGCCGAATTGGTGCGGACGACCCTCGCCGAGCGCGGCGACGATGTCGATAACGGCCTGGGCGGCGTCGGCCGCCGCGGTCGGACAGCCGTGCTGGTCGTCGACGACGCCGAGCCGGTCGCGCTCGGCGCCGAGACGCAGCATCGTCTTGACGAAGTTGCGGCCGATCGCGCTGTAGACCCACGACGTCCGCAGGATCACATGGCGGTCGAGGCGCTCGGCGATCGCGGCGTCGCCGGCCGCCTTGCTGGCGCCATAGACCGAACGGGGATGGACCGGGTCGTCCTCGATGTAGGCGGCGGGCTTGGCCCCGTCGAAGACGTAGTCCGTGGAAAAATGAATGAGGGCGGCGCCGATCTCGCGGCACGCATCGGCCAGCGCGGCCGGGCCGTCGCGGTTGACCGCGAAGGCGATGTCGGGCTCGCTTTCGGCCTGGTCGACCGCGGTATAGGCGGCGGCGTTGACGACGACATCCGGCCGCATGCCGGCGACGTAGCGCGTGACCGTGTCGGGTCGCGCGAGATCGATTTCGTCGCGCTCGACAAAGTCGACCTGCGCCCAGGCCGGCCAGGCGCCGCGTGCGAGCTCGTAGCCGATCTGGCCGATCCGGCCGATCACCAGGATGCTTTTGCTCATCGCGAAATCTTGCATTGTCGGTTCTTACGATAGCATGAACGGGCATCGGCCGGCCGGCTCAGCTTCGCGATAATTCGGCCGCCTCCCCATCCCGATGACGCGGCGCCAAGTCTCCCGGCTTTATGATAAGGGCGCCTATAGCTCGGCGTTCTGCGCGGTGAAGATCGAGCCGTAGCCCGATTTCGACCAGTCGGGCGGCACCGGGCACGGGAAGGGATCGAGGTGGGCGACCGTCGCCGGCTCGCCGCGGACGATTTCGCCGGTATAGCGAGTCGGGGTCGGGGTCGGCATCCAGATGAACGCGTCGGCCGAGCTGTAGACGAACAGCGCCACCGGCCGCACGCTGTTGGTCCGGTTGGCGCGAGAGCCATGCACCGTCCGGCAATTGATCGCGATCACGGCCCCGGCCGAGCCGGTCAGGTCCTCGGCGCTCGCCATGCCGATATCGCGATGGTCGGACTTGCGGATCGCCCCGGTCCACGCGCCCGCCTCGTCGCGGTGGACGAAGATCGGCCCCTGATGGCTGCCGGGAATGCAGGTCAGCGGCCCCTGTTCCGCCGGCACGTCGTCGAGATAGATGCCCAAGGTCACGGGGCTGTAATTGGTGTGCGGCCAAGCCGGGATGTCCTGATGCCAATCGACGATCTCGCCGGCGCCGGGATATTTGTAATTGAGCTTGCTGGAGTGGAACTTGACGTCGGGGCCGACGAGGTCGGCGGCGATGTCGGCCAGCGGCGACTCGCTGGCGATGCGCCAGAAATCCGGGTGGCGGTCGACCAGCGCCCGCAGCCGGCGAACATGCGGATGGTCGGGCCGGTGCTGCGGGCCGATGTCGAATTCCTCGTTCGAGGCGGCGACCCCGCGGCTCTTGTCCTTGAACTCCTGGGAGCGGGCGCGCAGCAATTCAAGCCACTCGCGCGGCAGCAAATTCTCCGCGACAAGAAACCCGGTGGCGAAATAGCGCTCGCGCTGCGCCTGGGTCAGCACGCGCGGCGCGTGCGCGAGGATCGCTTCGGGCGTCATACGGTGAGTTCCAATTCTTCTGCCAACCCAAATCTAGGACAGAGCGCTCCCGAATGACCAGCCGGTAGGATGGGTGGAGCGAAGCGATACCCATCATCTTCTCGGTTGAATGATGGGTTTCGTTGCACTCAACCCATCCTACGTTACGTCGACGCACAAATGCGGCGCGCGCCGGCTTTCGCGTGGCGGCGGGGGGTTGTCATCGAGGGGCAAACCGATTAGATAGGCGCATCTACTCCTAAATGCTGCGACGCAACAAAACTAGCGGAAGAGCCTTGATGAACACCACCGCCTCCCCTGCCCGCTTCCCGTGGCCGCTGGTGGCCACCGCATCGGCGATCCTCTTGATCACCATGGGCGCGCGCCAGACGATCGGCCTGTTCATCGCCCCGCTCGACGATGCGACCGGCCTTGGCATCGTCGCGATCAGCTTTGCGGTGGCGATCGGGCAATTCGTCTGGGGCTTAGCGCAGCCGGTGTTCGGGGCGTTTGCCGACCGCTTCGGACCCGGAAGGGTGATCGCGTTCGGCGGGATCATGCTTGCCGCCGGCACCGCGCTGACGACGAGCGTACATTCGGAATGGGCGCTGATCGGGACGCTCGGCATCGTCAGCGCGTTCGGCGCCGGCGCGGGCAGCCTGTCGATCCTGATCGGCTCGGTGATGCAGCGCCTGCCTGGCGAGCGGCGCTCGTTCGCCGCCGGGATCATCAACGCGGGCGGTTCGCTCGGGCAGTTCGTCTTCGCGCCCGTCGTGCAACTGGCGATCCTCGGCATCGGCTGGGTCGGGGCGATGCTTGGCCTGGCCGCTGCGACGTTGTTGACCCTGCCGCTGGCGTTGCTGATGCGCCGGCGCAAGGCCCCGACGACGGCGTCGGCGGCGGCACAGCCGGAACCGGGGCTGACCCTCGGCCAGCAGCTCAAGGTCGCCGCGGCGGACCGCAGCTATTGGTGGCTGCATCTCGGCTTTTTTACATGCGGCTGTCATGTCGCGTTTCTGGTGACGCACTTGCCGGGCGAGGTGCGGCTGTGCGGGCTGTCGCCGACGGTGGGGGCCAATTCGCTGGCGATCATCGGGCTCGCCAATGTCGTCGGCAGCCTCGGCGCCGGCTGGCTGGGGACGCGGTTCCGGCTGAAGCACCTGTTGTTCTGGATCTATCTCGGCCGCGCCGCGGCGATCCTTGGCTTCATGATGGCGCCCAAGACCGCGACGACCTTTTATATTTTCGCGCTGGCACTTGGCGTGACCTGGCTGGCAACCTTGCCACCGACCGCGGGCATTGTCGGCAAACTGTTCGGCGTCAAGTACCTGGCGACCCTGATCGGGCTGACGTTGATGACTCACCAGATCGGCGCGTTTTACGGCGCGTGGCTGGGCGGCTTGGCGGTCGCGCGTTTCGGCGACTACACCTGGATGTGGTACACGGACGCGGCGCTGGCGGTGTTCGCGGCGCTGATCAACCTGCCGATCCGCGAGGCCCCGGTGGTGCGGGTGCCCGCCGCGGCGTAGCGGCGTAGGGCGGATAAGCGAAGCGTCATCCGCCAAGACCGGGATTTGTCGGCGGAAGTCGCTTCGCTCTTCCGCCTACGGCCTGGACGCCCCCGCGGCCAGCCGCCATCATACCCGCAACAGGATGCGGGAGGGGCGCATGGCTGCCGGACACGACATCATCGAGGCCGATTTCATCGTCATCGGCGCCGGCTCTGCCGGGTGCACGGTCGCCGCGCGGCTCTCCGAAGACCGCAACACGCGCGTCCTGCTGCTCGAAGCCGGCGGCGACGACACCAATCGCTGGATCCACATCCCGCTCGGTTTCGGCAAGACCTTTGCCGACCCGTCGGTCAACTGGTGCTACGAGACCGAGGCCGACGCCGCCGGGCGCAAGGTCTACTGGCCACGCGGCAAGGTGCTCGGCGGCTCCAGCTCGATCAACGGCATGGTCTATATCCGCGGCCAGGCCGAGGATTTCGACCATTGGCGCCAGCTCGGCAATACCGGCTGGTCGTTCGACGACGTGCTGCCCTATTTCAAGCGCGCCGAGGACCAGCAGAGCATCGGCGACGAGTTCCACGGCAAGGGCGGGCCGCTTGCGGTTTCCGATGTCGCAAAGCACCCGATCTGCGAGGCGCTGATCGACAGCGCCACCGCGATGGGCTTCGCCCGCAACGACGATTTCAACGGTGCGACCCAGGACGGCGTCGGCTATCACCAGACGACGACCCGTAACGGCAAGCGCTGCTCGACCGCGGTCGGCTACCTCAACCCGGCGCGCGGCCGGGCCAATCTGCAGATCGTCACCAATGCGCTGAGCGAGCGGATCGTCGTCGAGGGCGGGCGCGCCACTGCGGTCATCTACCGCCAGGGCGGCGTCTTAAAGACCGCGCGGGCGCGGCGCGAGATCGTGCTGTGCGGCGGCGCGATCAACTCGCCGCAGTTGCTGATGCTGTCGGGGATCGGCCCGGCGGCGCATCTCGCCGAGCACGGCATCGAAGTCGTGCAGAACCTGCCCGGCGTCGGGCAGAATTTGCAGGACCATTACTCGGCGCCGATCAAGCTCAAATGCAGCCAGGCGATCACGGTCAATGACGTGATGCTGAGCAACATCAAGAAGCTCAAGGTCGGGATGCAATACTACATGTTCCACACCGGCCCGTTGGCGATGATCAGCTCGCCGGCGGCGCTGTTCGCGCGCACCCGGCCGGAGCTGTCCAGCCCCGACATCAAATGCTCGATCTCGCCGTTCAGCGCCGACCGGCCGCAGGACGGGCTGCACAAATTTTCGGGTTTCACCATGATCGCCTACCAGTTGCGGCCGGAAAGCCGCGGTGAGATCAGGCTGAAAAGCGCCAACCCGGCCGATCCGCCGGCGATGATCCCCAACTACCTTTCCGATGAGATCGACCAGCGCACCATCGTCGCCGGACTGAGGCTGTGCCGCGAGCTGTTGGCGCATCCCTCGCTGGCGCGCTTTATCGCCGAGGAGTTCCAGCCCGGCCCGGCGGTGCAGAGCGATGCCGAGTGGCTCGACTATGCCCGTCGGCGCGGCGGCACCGTCTATCACCCGACCAGCACCTGCAAGATGGGGGTCGACGCGATGGCGGTGGTCGATCCCGAGCTCAAGGTGATCGGGGTCGAGGGGCTGCGGGTCGCCGACGCCTCGGTGATGCCGACCGTCATCTCCGGCAACACCAACGCGGCGACAATCATGGTCGGCGAAAAACTCGCCGACCTGGTGCGCCAGCGGATGCGCCTCGCGGCGTGACCGACCGCGATTCAGCCGCGCGCTATCGCGCCAATCTGCAAGGCGAGGTCGACAGCGCCGGGCTCTACCGCGCGCTCGCCGAGGCCGAGAAGGACCCGCATGTCAGCGAGGTCTATCGCCGCCTGAGCGCGGTCGAGGACGCGCATGCCGAGTTCTGGCGCGGCCAGCTGGCGCGGATCGGCGCCGCGGCCGGCAAGCTGCGGCCGGAATGGCGCAGCCGCGCGCTGGCCTGGCTGGCGCGGCGGTTCGGGCCGCAATTCGTGCTGCCGACGCTCAGCACCTTGGAACAGCGCGACGTCGGCAGCTACGACGCGCAGCCCGAGGCGGTCGCCGGCGGGCTGCCGGCGGCCGAGCGCTCGCACAACCGGGTGGTGCAGGCGCTGGCCTCGTCGTTTCCCACCGGCGCCGCCGGCGGCACGCTTGCGCGGGTCGAGGGCCGGCACCGCACCGGCGGCAACGCGTTGCGTGCCGCGGTGCTCGGCGCCAATGACGGCCTCGTCTCCAATTTCAGCCTGGTGAGGGGGGTTGCCGGGGCCGAGATCGCGG
>JBBRPG010000084.1:0-16557 GCA_038228485.1 Alphaproteobacteria bacterium | reverse complement strand
TCAGCCACGGCTCGATCACTACGCCCGAACGCTCGTGGTGCGGCACCATCAACGTGTGGTCCTCGACCTTGTCGATCAGCCCCGCCGCTTCGAGATCGGCCAGCACCTTTTTGCGCGCGTCGAACCGCAGCAGCCCGCGATAAGGCTCCGGCGCGTTGTCATTGAGCCGTGCATCCGCGTCGAAGATGTTGATCACCGCGAGCCGGTGGCGGCGTCCGACCTCGAAATCGTTGAAATCGTGCGCCGGGGTGATCTTGACCGCGCCGCTGCCCATCTCCGGGTCGGCATATTCGTCGGCGACGACCGGGATCAGCCGGCCGACCAGCGGCAGTCGCACCCGCTTGCCGACGAGGTCGGCAAAGCGCTCATCCTCCGGGTGTACCGCCACCCCGGTATCGCCGAGCATGGTCTCGGGCCGCGTGGTGGCGACCACGACATAGCGCCCCGCCTCGCCCTCGATGGGGTAGCGGATATGCCAGAGCGAGCCTTTGGTCTCGCGGCTGTCGACCTCGAGGTCGGAGATCGTGGTGTGCATCTCCGGGTCCCAATTCACCAGGCGCTTGTCGCGGTAGATCAGCCCTTCACGGTAGAGCTGGACGAACACCTTGCGCACCGCCGCAGCGAGACCGGGGTCCATGGTAAAGCGCTCGCGCGGCCAATCGGGCGACGCGCCGAGCCGGCGGAGCTGATTGACGATGGCGCCGCCCGACTCGCCTTTCCACTCCCAGACGCGCTCGATGAACTTGTCGCGGCCGAGCGCCTGCTTGTCGATCTGCTGCTCGGCGAGCTGATTGGTGACGACGATCTCGGTGGCGATCCCGGCGTGGTCGGTGCCGGGTTGCCACAGCGCGTCGAGCCCGCGCATCCGCGCGAAGCGGATCAGGATGTCCTGCAACGTAAACGTCAGCGCGTGGCCCATGTGCAGGCTGCCAGTGACATTCGGCGGCGGCATCATGATCGTGTAGGGCCGCTTGGCGCTGTCGGGATGCGCGGCAAACCCGCCCGAGCGCTCCCACGTCGCGTACTGGCGCGGCTCGACGGCGCCCGGCTGATAGGTCTTGTCGAGGGTCACGACACGCTCGGCCCACTCTGGCCGACCACCCGGGCGATCTCATCCCGCACTAGCCGTTCCACCAGCGACGGCAGATGCTTGTCGAGCCAAGCCTGCAGCAACGGGCGCAGCGTCTGCTGCACCAGCGCGTCGAGGTCGCGCTCGCCGTCACGGCGCACCTCCTGGGAGAGGCCGGCAAGCCGGGCAAAGGACGCGGCTACCGCATCCGACGCGGCGTCGGAAACGAGGCGCGACGCGCCGGGCGCGGCCTCCGGACGGGAGACCGCCGGCTCGACCCGGCCACCCGGCAGTGGCGGGATAGGCCCCCCGGCCGAGAGACGGACCGGCGGCTCGATATGTCGGACGGAGCCGTCGTCATTGATTGCTTCCGTCAGGTCGAGAACGTCGGCCGCGACGCGAGAACGCGGCGGCGCCGGTGCGGCGGCATCCTCGGCCAGGATCCGTCGGATCGAGGCCAGGATCTCGTCCATCGAGGGTTCAGGCGAAGGTCTGGCGTCCGACATCGATATCACCCGAGCGCGCCGCACGGGCGCTTTAAACTAGAACCGCGCTAGCAGAGTCAGCGGTTGGCGAGCCTATTCCTTGAGGCCGCCGTCAAAGCCGATCAGCTTGTTCTTCACCGCCCGATAATGGCGATCCATATCGTAAAGCTGTACCGGCAGCCGAAGTTCCGGCGCTATCAGCCGGCCGACAGCTGCGGCGACGTTGAACTCGGCGAATGCCGCATCGTGCTGGGCGCCGACCAGCTGCGACTGGGTGGTGAACAGCTGCTGCTCGGAAATCAGCACGTCGAGCACGGTGCGCGAGCCGACCAGCGCCTCCTGCTGGGTGCCTTCGAGCGCGATCTGCGCCGCCTTTACCGCCGCCGAGAACGACGCGACCGCGGCGCGCGCCGATTGCAGCGTCTCCCAGCCTTGCGTCGCCAGCTGCACCGCCCCGCGGCGGGCATCATCGACCTGGCTGCGGCGCTGGCCGACGGTCTGCTCGGCGGCGCGGGTCTGCGAATAGATGGCGCCGCCTTCATAGAGCGGCATCGTCATCTGCGCGACCACCGAGCCGGTATCGAAGCGCGCGGCGCTCTGCGAAACCGACGGCGAATAACTGCGGTTTAGGTCGCCGACGATCGAAATCTGCGGCAGTAACTGACCGCGCACCAGATCGACATTGTCGCGCGCCGCGGCCTCGGTATAGCTCGCGGCAATGACGTTGGGATTGTTGGTCGACGCGAGCCCCAACGCGTCTTCGCGGGTCGCCGGCAAGGCCGGGCGGTCCTTGGGCAGCAGCAGGCGGCCCGGCGGGTGCCCGACGGCGCGGGTATAGGCGGCGCGGCTAACTTCCAGCTGACCTTCCGAGGCGATCCGGTTGGCGGTGGCCTGGGCCAGCGACGATTCGGCCTGGGCAACGTCGGTGCGGGTGACCTCGCCGACCTTGAACCGGGTGCGCGAGGCATCGAGCTGCTTTTGCAGGACGGCTTCGTTGCTGCGGTTGACCTCGACCAGCGTCTGGTCGCGATAGGTGTCGAGAAACGCCTGCGCTACCGCCAGGAACACCGTTGTCTCAACCGCCATGGTCTGGGCGCGGGTCGCCTGCACCGTATTGATCGCCTGGCGCGTTTGCGCCTCGGTGCGGCCGCCGCGGTAGACCGGCTGAGTTATCCGAAGGTCGAGCTGGCGTTCGACAAAGGTGGAAAACTGCGATGGCCCGCCGCTCGCCGCGGCGGCCCCGCGGGCGATGCCCGCCTGCCCGGTGAAGGTTACCGTCGGCCGCCAGTTGGAGAGCGCTTGCGGCACCTGCTCGTCGGTGGCGCGCAAAGCGGCGCGCTGAGCCAAAAGCTGCGGGTTGGTGTTGTACGCGTAGGCCAGCGCCTCGGTCAGCGTCTGCGCCGTGGCGGGCATGCTCGATAGCAGCGCGGCGACGGCGCCGAAGAGGATCGGCGCGGACGCACGAACCAGTCTGACCGGCAGCGGGAAAACCTTTCGGGTCGGCGCAGACATCAAACCCTCAGAACACGAAGGCAGGCTTAGGGGCAAAGCCCGGCAGCAGCGGGGTGGCCGCGTCGAACATAACGCGGGATGCAAGGATTCCGCCAGTGCGCGTTGTCACAGTCGCCCGTCCGGGCCCGGCATCCGGCCGCAGCACCGCCACCATGCGCCCGCTCTCGGCCAATTGCGCGGCAATCTCGGCGGGAATCCCGGCGACCGCGCCGGCAAAAAAAATCACTTCATAGGCCGAGCGCCCCTGGTTCCCGCGCGAGGCCGAGGCCTCGACGAACTTGACCGCGGCGATCCGGTGCTCGACCAGCGCGGCGCGCCCCTGCCGCGCCAGCTCCGCGTCGTCCTCGAAGGCCACGACGCTGCGGGCCAGCAGGGCGATCAAGGCCGCCTCGTACCCGACCCCGGCGCCGACGACCACGGCATTGTCCTGCCGGCCGATCTCCGCCGCCTGCAACAGCCGGGCAGCCACCATCGGCGCCATCAGATAGCGCCCGTCGCCGAGCGGCAGGTCGGTATCCGAATAGGCAATCCCGCGCTGCCCCGCGGGCACGAACAGCTCGCGGCGGATGCCGGCAAAGGCGGCGATCACCTGCGGGTCGGTCACCCTGTTAGGTTGCAGCTGGCGCTCAATCATGTTGGCGCGGGCTGCCTCATAGCCGGACATCGCATCACCGCGTGGCAACCGGAGGCAGCCGCCGAGGAAACTCGGCGGCGCGCCGGTTATATCGGCCCCGCCGTTCAATCACAATCGCCAGTGCCGCATAGCCCGTTGCACCTGTAGTTGCGCGTCATTTCGACGGCTCAGTCCGGCAGCCGTGTGATCTCCTGGCCTGGCGGCAGTCGATCCAGCAACTCCGCCGCCGTCAAACCCAGATGCGGATGACGCCAGTCCGGCGCGATTTCGCGCAGCGGTTCGAGGACAAAGCGGCGGAGATGCAGCCGCGGATGCGGCAAGGTCAGAGCCGGCGCCTCGCAAAGCCGCGAATCGTGGTCGAGCAGGTCGAGGTCGAGGGTACGCGCAGCATTGGCGACACCGCGGGTGCGGCCGAATTCCGCCTCCAGCGCCAGCAGCCGGTCGAGCAGCGCCGCGGGCGCCAAGCCGCTCGCTACCATCGCAACTGCGTTGACGAACCAGGGCTGGCTGGAGACCGGAACCGGCGCCGACAGATACCAGCCGGAGCGCGCGATCACGCGAATCCCGATCTCCGGCAACGCGGCGAGCGCGGCTTCCGCGGTTTCCCGGGGGGTCGCCGCCGGCGGATGCGCAAGGTTGCTGCCGATGCCAACGAGGATCATCGCCACTCTTTACCACGCACGCCCCTTGATGCACTTTCGGCCGCGGATGACGGTAGCGTGAATTTTTTAAATTTTGGAGTGCCGGATGATTTTTTATCCACAGGAACGCATCGCGATTTTTATTGACGGCGCCAATCTCTATTCCGCCGCACGGGGACTAGGCTTTGACATCGACTATAAAAAACTGCTCGATCTGTTCCGGGCAAAAGGACGATTGATCCGTGCGTTCTATTATACCGCATTGATGGAGGACCAAGAGTATTCGCCGATCCGGCCGCTGGTCGATTGGCTGGATTACAACGGCTACACGATGGTCACCAAGCCGACGAAAGAGTTCACCGATGCGATGGGTCGGCGCCGGATAAAAGGCAACATGGACATCGAGCTGGCGATCGACATGCTCGAGATGGCCCAGCATATCGACCATGCCATCCTGTTCTCGGGCGACGGCGATTTCCGCCGGCTGGTTGAGGCCGTGCAGCGGCGCGGCGTGCGCGTGTCGGTAATTTCGACGATCCGCTCGTCGCCGCCGATGGCGTCGGACGATCTGCGCCGCCAAGCCGACAGCTTTGTCGAGCTGCAGGAGCTGGCGCCGAGCATCTCCCGCGCCCACGTCCCCCGCGACGAGATGGCGCGGCCGCGCGGTGAGCCGGTCGACAACGAGTAACTCCTTGGGAGTGAGCGCTGCCCTCGCGGCGGCCTTGCCGTCGCGCGATTGCCCGCTCTGCCCGCGGCTGGTGCAGTTCCGCAGCGCCCAGCGCGCGGTGCATCCCGACTGGCACAACGCCCCGGTGCCGTCCTGGGGCAATGAGAACGCCGAATTGCTGATTGTCGGCTTGGCGCCGGGTTTGCGCGGCGCCAACCGCACCGGACGGCCGTTCACCGGCGACTATGCCGGCGATCTCCTCTACGCCACGCTGCTCAAATTCGGCTTTGCCGAGGGGAGCTACGCGGGCCATATCGATGACGGCCTGTCGCTGCGCCGGGTGCGCATCGCCAACGCAGTGCGCTGCGTCCCGCCGCAGAACAAGCCTGAGACCGGCGAGATCGCCGCGTGCCGGCAGTTTCTCGCCGCCGAGCTCGCCGCCCTGCCGAACGTGCGGGCGATCCTCGCGCTCGGCGCGATTGCCCACCGGGCGGTGCTTTCGACGGGCGGCTTGCGGCAGGCCGCCTACCCTTTCGCTCACGCCGCGCTGCACGAGCTGCCCGGCGGTATGCTGCTCGCCGACAGCTATCACTGCTCCCGGCTCAACACCAACACCGGCACCCTGACCCCGGCAATGTTCGAAGCCGTGTTCGTGGCCCTCGTCGAGCGGCTTACTCCGTGTCCCGCGTCCGCATGATGCGGGCCTTGTCGCGCTGCCAGTCGCGGGTCTTTTCGGCTTGGCGCTTGTCGGCCTTTTTCTTGCCGTGGGCGAGGCCGAGCTCGACCTTGGCGCGGCCGCGCTCGTTGAAATAGATCGACAGCGGCACGATCGTCACGCCCTCGCGTTTGATCGCACCGAGCAGCCGGGCCATTTCCTTGCGGTGCAGCAACAGCTTGCGCGGCCGACGTGGCAGATGATTGAAATGGTTCGAGGATTTGTATTCAGGGATGTTGGCGTTGACGAGGTACAGCTCGCCGGCGCTCTCGTTGGCGTAGGCCTCGGCGATGCTGGCCTGGCCCTGGCGCAGCACCTTGACCTCGCTGCCCTGCAGCACGAGGCCGGCCTCGAGCGTATCCTCGATCAGGTAATCGTAGCGGGCGCGCCGATTTTGCGCAGCGTAGCGGTCGCCGGCGCGCATCCTGCCTCCAGCTAATTGAGAAGGCCGGCGCCCCGCATGGCGTTGCGGACCTTCTCCTGCGTCTCCGGCGTCGTATGCCACAGCGGCTGGCGGACCTCGGGGGTGCAGCGGCCGAGCAGCGAGGCGGCGTATTTGACCGGCGCCGGGCTGGTCTCGACAAAGAGCGCGTCGTGCAGCGGGATGAGCCGCTCATTGATCTGGCGCACGGTGGCGACGTCGCCTCGCTGCCAGGCCTCGTGCATTTCCGAGCACAGCCGCGGCGCGACATTGGCGGTGACCGAGATGCAGCCGTCGCCGCCCTGCGCGAGATAGGCGACGGCGGTGCCGTCCTCGCCCGACAGCAGCGCGAACTCGCCCTCGATCTCGACCCGCATCTTGAGCGGCCGGGCGAGGTCGTTGGTCGCGTCCTTGACCCCGACGATGTTGGGCAGCTTTGCCAGCCGCGCCATCGTCGCGGTCGACATGTCGACCGCGCTGCGGCCCGGGATGTTGTAGATCACAATGGGAATATCGACCGCGTCGTGCACGGTCTTGAAATGCTGGTAGAGCCCTTCCTGGGTCGGTTTGTTGTAATAGGGACAGACGACCAGCGCCGCGTCGGCGCCGGCCTCCTTGGCCTGACGGGTCGCCTCGATCGTATGCGCGGTCGAGTTGAAGCCGGTGCCGGGAATGACCGGCGCGCGCCCCTTGGCAACCTCGACGCACAGCGCGATGACGCGCCGCTGCTCGTCATTTTCAAGCGCCGGGCATTCCCCGGTGGTCCCGATCGGCACGAGCCCGTGCGTGCCTTGGCCGATCTGCCAGGCGACATGCTCCTGGAACGCGGTCTCGTCGACCTTGCCGTCGCGGAAGGGGGTAATCAGCGCGACCAGCGATCCCTTGAACATGGTTTCCTCCCAGCTCGGCGCCCCGACCCAAGGCAAACACTCTCGGGCGAACGATAGTCCCCACCGGGCAAACCAGCAACAGCACCGTGAATCGTGTAACGGGCCCGCGCCGCGCCTTGCGACCGCCGCAAATTCCGTAAAGACTGCCAGCCCCTTCCCGGACATGACAAGGACTGGCCGCAATTGGCTGCAGTATTTCGCATCTTGCTGATCTTGGGCAGCGCGCTCGCCGCGTCGATGCCCGCCTATTCCGCCGATTTGTCCGAGGCGGATCGCGCGGCCGCGCTGTCGGGGATCGCCGCGGCGCGCGCGGGCGACTGGGCCAAGGCCTATGCCGCTGTGGGACACGCCGCCAATCCGTTGCCGCTCAAGATCGTCCGTTGGCTCGACTACACCCGCTCCAACGTCACCGGCCGGTTCGCCGATATCTCGGGCTTCATCGACCAGAATTCCGACTGGCCCGCCCAGAAGATCCTGCGCCGCCAGGCCGAAACCGCGCTGTCGGCTGAAAGCGACGACGTCGCCACGCGCTGGCTCAAGAACCACCCGGCGGTCAGCGGCGCCGGCAAGGCCCGTGAGGGGGCGCTGATGATCGCCCACGGCGACAGCGCGGGCGGGCTCGCCGCGCTACGCGCGGCCTGGATCGAGGGCGACTTCACCATGTCCGACGAGCGTGACGTGCTGGCGCGGTACGGCAGCAACTTCCGCGCGGAGGACCACGTCAAGCGGCTCGACCGGCTGCTGTGGGAGCATCAGAGCGATGCGGCGCGGCGGATGCTGCCGCTGGTGCCCCCGGACAGCCGCGCGCTCGCCGAGGCGCGGCTCGCCTTCCGCGGCCGGATCGCCAACGCCGACGCCTTGCTGGCAAAGGTGCCGGCGTCGCTGCGCAACGATCCGGGCCTGGCCTTCGATCATATCCACTGGCTGCGTCACAACGACGCCAACGATGCGGCGGCGCAATTGCTGTTGGCCCATCCCGACAACCCGGTAAAGCCGGCGGACTGGTCCGGCGAGCGGCAGATCGTCGCCCGCCGCCTACTGGCCGCGGGCAATGCCGACCTCGC
Organism: Alphaproteobacteria bacterium; assembly: GCA_038228485.1. Classification (GTDB taxonomy): domain Bacteria; phylum Pseudomonadota; class Alphaproteobacteria; order ATCC43930; family CGMCC-115725; genus DATARH01. The sequence continues at coordinate 8,459 of JBBRPG010000084.1, read as the reverse complement.
CTACAAGGTCGTGCAGCAGCATTCCCTCAGCGAAGGCAACGCCTATTCCGAGGCCGAATTCCTTTCCGGCTATATCGCGCTGCGCTTCATGAAGAACCCGACCCTGGCTTTCGAGCATTTCTCGCGGGTGCTGGCGCGGGTGACGACGCCGTGGGGCAAATCCCGCGCCGCCTATTGGAGCGGCCGTGCCGCCGAGGCCGGCGGCAAGCCGCAGCTCGCCGCCAAATGGTACGCCGCCGGGGCCGAGCATGGGGCGACCTTCTACGGGCAGCTTGCCGCGCATCAGCTCGGCAACGATGCGCCGCCGCATCCGCAGCCGGAACCACATCCCAGCGCGGCGGAACAGGCGGACTTCATTGCCCGCGAGTTGACCCAGGCCGCCGAGCTGTTCGCTGCCGCCGGAGACCGCGCCCAGGTCAGGGTCTTCCTGCTGCAGGAAGCCGACCTGGCGAAAAAGCCGATCGACTTCGCAATGATCGCCGCCTTAGCCGAGCATCGCGGCCGCATCGATGTCGCGATCGTCGTGGCGCGGCGCTCGATCGATGCCGGAATGCCGCTGATGATTCACGGCTACCCGGTCACGACGCTGCCCGGCGGAGGCACCGCCGAGCGCTCCCTGGTGCTGGCGATCGTGCGCACCGAAAGCGCCTTCGATCAGGAGGCCGTGAGTGGCGCCGGCGCGCGCGGCCTGATGCAGCTGATGCCGGGGACCGCGGCGTTGGTTGCACGGCAAGCGGCGCTGCCGTACTCCATCGAACGCCTGACCAGCGACGGGGCCTACAACCTGACCCTCGGCCGGGCCTACATCGAGGGACTGCTTCAGGATTTCGGCGGTTCTTATGCCTTGTCGGTTGCGGCCTACAATGCCGGGCCGGGCCGCATCCGGCAGTGGCTCCACGATTACGGCGACCCGCGCGGCAAAGGCATCGACATGGTCGATTGGATCGAGGCTATCCCGTTCAGCGAGACGCGGATCTATACCCAGCGCGTGCTCGAAAGCCTGCAGGTGTATCGCGGGCAGGATACCGCCAATGCGGCGGCGTTCTCGCTGGCGGCCGACCTGGCGCGCTGATCAGTTCTGCGCCGAGACCGCCACCGTGGCCGGCACATAGCGCGACAGGCCAAAGAATTTCTGCGGGTCTTGCGGCTCGCCGTTGACGACGACCTCGTAATGCACATGCGGACCGGTGGCGCGGCCGGTCGAGCCGAGATTGCCGATTTGCGTCTGCGCTGCGACCCGCTGTCCGACCGACACGGTAAAGCGGTGGAGATGGGCGTAGCGCGTGGCAATGCCGTTGCCATGGTCGATCTCGACGATCTTGCCGTAATCGTCACGGTAGCCGGCAAAGGTCACAACCCCGGGCGCCGTCGCATAGACCGGCGACTCGTAAGGCGCGGTCAGGTCGATTCCGGTGTGAAACCCGGCATGGCCGTTCTCCGGGTCGCCGCGCACCCCGAACGGACTCGACACATTGTAGCTTTCGAGCGGCGCCGTCACCGGCAGAATCTTGACCATCGCCCGCAGCGCCGCAAGCTTTTCCGGGCTCAACGCCCGCTCCACGGGCTGCCCTCGGCTGACTGGGATAAAGGGGCCACCCTCGCCTTTGTTGACCCCGAATTCGGCAAAGAGATGGCGGACGTCGACCCCAGCCGAAGCCAGCACACGGGCGAAGTGATCGACCGCGCTGTTCCCGACCGCCGGGCCTTGCGCCGCGACCGGCGCCGGCGCGGCCGCCTGTGCTACTGCGGGGAGCGGAGCTGGGGCCTCTGCTGCTGGCGCGGGAGCCGCGACCGACGCGGGCGCATTAACCGGCGCTGGCGCATTGAGCACGCCGGCGACGCGTTGCGGCGCCTCGGCGGCGCGAGCCAGCGCAGGCGCAGGCGCAGGCGCCGCGGCCGGAGCGCGGGATTCGGCCAACTGCTGCGCCTGATGACGGAGCGCCGACTGCTTTTCAAGCTCGCCGACCCGATTCTTCAGCCGGTCGCGATCGGCTGTCAGCTGCTGGAACTTCTTTTGCCACTGGTCGAGTTCGCCGGAGAGTTCAGTCTGTTTTGCCTGCTGCCCGGCAAGCTCGGCCTCCGCTTTGCTGAGCCGTGCCGCCAGGGTGGCCCGCTGCGCCTCGGCAACGTGCAGCGCGCTGCTCAGCTGCGTGACCTTGTTGTCGGACTTTGCCGGCGCCGCCGGTTCGGCCGCGGCGGCAGCGGGAGCCGGCTGCGGCCGGGCGCGCGTCTCTTCAACCAAAGCCGCGACCCGGCCTTGTGCCGCCGCCAGATCGCGGCTGTTGGCGGCCATCTTGTCGCGCAGCCGGGAAAGATCGTCCTGCAGATCTATATTGGCCGCCTCGACGCGGCTTGCCGCCGCCTGGGCGGCGGCAGCATGCGAATTGCTGCGGACATGACCGACCGCGGCCACGCCAACCGCAACCACGGCGACCGCCATCGACGCTCCGGCCAAGACATGGAGGCGCCGGGTCCGCAAAAGCACTAAAACATTACCCGTGGTTCGATAAACGGACGGGATCTCAGGGAAGCGCCATGCTCCCTTTTGCAAAAGATCGCCGATCATAATCCCCCGCGTAGTGGCCGGCGGCGCGAGCCGCGTTCACAAAACTAATTTCGACGCCGTCCGTTTCCCGCTTGGCGAGACCCGCACGACGCCCCCTCATTTGCGGCACCCTAGCCAAAGACATTAGGTATTGCAACAGCAAACCCGGTCTTTGCCATAAGCATTGATACTAGTTCTTTTACGATCAAACGAGACGGACTTATTTATCCACAATCATTCCACAGTGGCCATGCCAACACAGTAATGCCCCCTGCCAGCGGCGTCTGCCTCTGATACAGCTTGGTTACAAAAAATTGAGGTCAGTATTGGCCGAACGCGGGCAGCAGCCGATCCAGTACCGATGATCGCGGCCACGATGACTGCACATGAGCAACAGGCGTGGCAAAAAAGCCACGCCTGTGAGGCCTCCCGCTTTAGGCGGAAAGCGGCACGGCCGCGGGCTTGCTTCGCTCCTCGAGAAACTGGGTGCGGTAATATTCGGCGAATACGCCCTGCTTGCGCAGCAACTCCGCCAGCGTCCCTTGTTCGGCGATTCCGCCGTCCCGCAGCACGACGATCAGGTCGCAATTGCGCACGGTCGACAGCCGGTGGGCGATGATGAAGGTCGTACGGCCCTGCATCAGCTCTTCGATCGCCGCCATTACCAGCGCCTCGGTCTCCACATCGAGCGCCGAGGTGGGTTCGTCGAGGATCAGGATGGGCGCGTCGCGCAAGAGCGCCCGGGCGATCGTGACGCGCTGCTTCTCGCCTTCCGACAAGGCGACCCCGGATTCCCCGACCAGGGCGCCATAGCCCTCGGGGAGTTCAAGGATGCGCTCATGGATGTGAGCGCGCCGCGCCGCATCGGCGATCGCGATGTCATCGGCGCCGGGCCGGCCATAGGCGATGTTGTCGCGCACCGAGAGCGGAAAAATCAGCGGCGGCTGCAACACCATTCCGATCTGGTTGCGCAGCGATTTGAGCTCGTAATCGCGCACGTCAAACCCGTCGATCTCGACCCGGCCGGCATTCGGGTCGAAGAACCGCGGCAACAGGCCGAGCAAGGTCGACTTGCCGGCGCCGGTCGGGCCGACGACCGCGACCTTCATGCCCGCCGCCACGTCGAGGTCGACGTGCTCCAGCACCGCGCTCTCGGCGGTGTAGCCGAAGCTGACGTTGTGCCAGGCGATCGCACCCTTCGCACCTTCGGAAGGAAACAGCCGGGTGCCGCTGTCGAGGTCGGATTCGGTGTCGAGCACCTCGAACACCCGGCGCGCGCCGACCCGGGCGCCGGCGATGGCGCTCCAGCTTTGGGTGATCTGGTTGATCGGGTTGTAGAGCTGCGCCAGATACGAGATGAAAACGAGCAGCTGGCCGAGCGACAACCGCCCGCTCATCACCGTGCGGGCGCCGGCATAGATCACCAGCGCGGTGCCGCCGGCGATGGTCAGGTTGACGGCGCCCGAATAGAGCGTCTGCCAGCTGTAGAGCCGCAAGGTCGCGCGCAGGCTGGCGCTGCTGGCGCCCATGAAGCGGCGGTGCTCCTCTTCCTCCTTGGTGAAAGCCTGGACGATCTTGATCGCGCTCATCGTCCACTGGACGAGCGAATAGACCTGGCTCTCGCGCTCGCGCACCTCGGTCGAGATGTCGATGATCTTGCGGTTGAAGGCCGAGATCAGCACGAACAGGATCGGCACCACGACCAACGCCAGCAGCGTCAACGTCGGGTCCATCGGCAGCAGCACGAACAGCATCCCGACCAGCAGGATCAGCGCCGAAAGGATCGGCAGCGCCCCGTTCATGATCATCGTCTGCGCGGCAAAGCTGTCGCCGGTGATGCGGTAGAGCAGGTCGCCGACCCGCTGTTTGCCGTGGTAGGCCAGCGATTGCCGCTGCAAATGGCTGTAGAGCGCGCCGCGCAGGTCGTTGACCATGTTCTGGCCGACCTTGATCGTCGTGTAGTAGTGCCATTGAGTGAAGCCGCCGCTGCCCAGCGTCACCAGGACGAGCCCGATACAGGCCAGCACCAGCAACTCGCCGCGCGGCAGCGCCAGCAGCGCGCCGACCCAGCCGCCGGCAAGCCAACCCTCGGTAGGCGGCGCCTTGCCGCCCAGCACATAGTCGATGACGATCTGCAGCGGCCAGGGTTTCAGCAACTCGAAGGCGGCGATCAGGAACACCTGGGCCAGCGCCCACACCACCACCCAGCGGTAGGCGCGAAGATAGGGCCAGAGCTTGACGAGGGTGGCGATCATCTCATGCGGTCCGCGGCGGACCCACCGATAGTGCCGGCCGAATTAGCGGATCGACGGCGACCAATCCGGCCTCGCGCGCCGCTGCCTCGACGATGCGATGCAACTTGTTGGCAAACATCGACAGTTGCCAAGCGATCCCGCCGATGCCGCCTAACGCGAAAATGACCAGCACTGCCGCCATCGCCGGCGCCCCGCAAACCAGCGCGAGAAACGCAAGCGCCGTCATTCCGCCGACAGCGCCGAGCGCCACAGGCGATGGACGCAAGGCGGAGCGGACCCGCAGCAGCCGCTTGTCGGCGCCGTGGTTCTCGTCGGCCAGGGTGAGGCGCGCCCCGCCGGCCGGGCCGCCAGGGACATCGAGGTCCCAATCGCTCCAGCCGTCACCCATCGCAACCGCATAGTTCTCGCCATCCAGGCGCCGCATCAGCGCGCCCAGCATCGCTTCCTTCTCGGTGCCGGCCTCGTTCCAGTAGGACAGCACAAAGCCGAGCGCCCTCGGCGCCAGCCGTCCGCGCTGCTCGACCGGCGCCGTGGCCTGCGACAGCAGCGGCGGCATCGCCTTGAGCCGCCATTTGATCCGCTCGAAGCCGCGCAGCAGCGGCCCGAGATAGATCAGCGCGGCGATCAGCGCCCGCGCCTTTGGCCCTTCGAAGCGCGGATCGATCCGGGCGCTGAGCCCGCCCTTGACGCACATCGCCCAGGTCAGAAGCAGCGGCAGAACCAGCAGCCACCACCAGCCTCCGCGGGCGATTTCGCCGACGAGGCCGATCAGCGCCAGCGGCAGCGAGAGCAAACCCCATTCGAAAGTCAGCGGCAGGTATTGCGCGATCCCGGCCGGCGGCTGGTACAAGGTCTGGAACAGCCCGCGGCCGAACGTGCCGGAATAGATCGCGGGCTTGTTCCACAGCAGCATCGACGCCGACAGATCGCCATAGATGCGGCCGTTCCACTGGGCCTGGCCGAACTGGTTGAAGCGGCCGGGATGCTTGCCGTAGAGCAGCGCCTCGGCCTTTCCATAGCCCTTCTGCTGGCCGATATAGGCGTTCACCGTGTTGCGGCGGAAATGCCAGACCATCGCCGCGGCGCTGTAGCCGATCGCATAGCCGGCATCCTGGAGGCGCCAGCAGATGTCGACGTCGTCGCCGGCGGCGTGAAAGATCGGGTCGAACCCGCCAAGCCCCAGCAGCACATCGCGGCGGAACGCCATGTTGCACCCGGCGATGTGCTCGGCGATCTCGTCGTCGAGCAGCACATGACACGGCGCACCGGGCGACACGGCGACCGCCTCCGGAACCAGATCGTCCTCGGGTGGCGCGAAATTGGGGCCGCCGCACGCGGCAAGCCCCTTTCGCTCCATCGTCGCGACCAGGTAATCGAGCCAGTCCGGGTCGGCGACGCAGTCGCTGTCGGTATAGGCGACGATTTCGCCGCTGGCAGCCTCGGCGCCGACATTGCGGGCGACGCTGAGGCCCCTGTTTTCCTGGCTGATGATCCGGCAATAGGGATAATCCTCGGAAACATCGAGGGTGCGGTCCGTCGACCCGTCATTGACGACGATGACCTCGTAATCCGGGTAGTTCAGGTGCTCGAGCGAGGCGAGGCAGGCACTCATCGTCCGCTCGGCGTTGTAGGCGCACACCACTACCGACACCCGCGGATAGCGGGGCAGCGGCAGCGGCAATGGCCCGAGATACTGCGCCGTCACCTCGTCGAACGCCGGCTTTGGCTGGCGTTGCCGGTCGACCAGGCCGAAATCCCAATTCTCGATCGGGTGACCGCCGGTGAACCACTCGTCGGTCCAGGCAAAGACGAAGGTGCCCGCGACCCCCGACGAAAACGCCGCCTTGATGTGCCATGACAATATGTCGCGCTGCTCCTCCCGGCTGCTGCGCAGCGAGTCGGCGCCGAACTCGGTCAACACCAGCGGCTTGGTCCCGGTCAGGTTGTGCAGTCGCGCGACGTAGCGGCGAAACGCGCCCTCGTCGTGCAGGTAGACGTTGAAGCACAGGAAGTCGCAGAATTTGGCGACGTTGAGGTATTCGGTCGACGGGAAATTGGCGTAGCTGACGAGCGCGCCGGGATGCTCGCGCTTAACCAGCGCGACGAGGCTTTTGACAAAGCGCTCGACCCGCTGCGGCCCGTGCCAGCGGACGATGTCGGGCGGGATCTCGTTGCCGACCAGATAGGCGAAGACCGCCGGATGACGCGCGCACGACCGCACCCCGGAGACGATCGCGTCGCGGATGCCGGCCTGCACCGCCTTGTCGTCGAGAAACGCGACGTGCTGCGACCACGGCAATCCGACCAGCATCTTGAGCCCATGACGGCCGGCGGCGTCGAGCAGCCAGAGCGGAGGCACGGTGAACACCCGCACCGTGTTGACGCCGGCGCTCACCATCATCGCGAAGTCGCGGTCGACGATATCGATCTCGGGAAACTGCGCGCCGTGGCTTCCCGGCCCAAACGGACCGTAGGTCACGCCCTTGATGAAGTGCTTTTTCCTGGTCTTGCCGTCGCCGGTGACGAAAAACTTGCCATCGACCCTTATAGGCCCGGGATTGACGAGGGCGGGCGGCTGAGGTGGCGCAATGACGGTTTTCTCAAGCACTGCGCTCATTGAATTTCCTGGACCATCTGGCACGGCAACCCCCTCCGCTCAACAACGCTGGCGGCGGTCGCATAACGGGCGGTATCGCCGTTCAATTCCGCCCGCCAATTCCGCGGGCCAATTCTGCCGGTCTTTATTCCCCCTGGCGCGGGGCGTTGTGCTGCCGCTTCTCCCACGCGAGCGCGGTGCGGATGATGGTCGGCAGGTCGGAGCACTCCGCCCGCCACCCGAGGACCTTCGCCGCCAGGCTCGGGTCGGCGACAAGCGCTGGCGGGTCGCCCGGCCGGCGCGGCGTCTCGCGGTACGGCACGGCAGTGCCGGACGCCTCGCCGACCGCGGCGATGACCTCGCGCACCGAATAGCCGCGCCCGGTCGCCAGGTTGAGGGCGACATCGGCGCCGCCGGCGGCGAGGTAGTCCAGCGCGCGGATATGCGCGCTCGCCAGATCCTCGACATGGATGTAGTCGCGGACCGCGGTGCCGTCCGGCGTCGGATAGTCGGTGCCGAAGATCGACACTGGCGGCCCCGAGCCGAGCGCCGCGCGGAGCACCAGCGGGATCAGATGGGTTTCGGGATCGTGCTCCTCGCCGATCTCGCCGTCCCGGTCGCAGCCGGCGGCGTTGAAGTAGCGCAACGCCACCGAACGCAGCCCGTAGGCCACGCCGTACCAATAGAGCGCCCGCTCGATCGTCAGCTTGGTCTCGCCGTAAGCATTGACCGGACGCTGCGGCATGGTCTCGACAATCGGCACTGTGTCCGGCAAGCCGTAAGTGGCGCAGGTCGAGGAAAAAACGATATGCTTGGCGCCCGCGGCAAGCATACCGTCCAATAGCGCAAGTGTACCGCGGACGTTATTGTTGTAATACAGCGCCGGATTGGTACCGGACTCGCCAACGTAGGCAAATGCCGCAAAATGCATGACGGCGGAAATCTGATGCGCTTTGAGCGTTGCCGCCACGGCTTCTCGGTCGCCGAGGTCGCCTTCGACCAGCGGCCCCCAACGTACGGCATGGCGATGACCGCGCGACAAATTGTCATAGGTAACCGGAAG
>JBBRPG010000083.1:0-16998 GCA_038228485.1 Alphaproteobacteria bacterium | reverse complement strand
TCCGCGACGATCGCTTCAAGACGAGCACGATCGGCGGCTTTCACATCGACGGTGATCCCGGTGCGCATCCCGCAGACTCGCATGACCGCGAACACACGGGAATCCGCTATCGGACTCTTCCGTCAGATTTTATCCACTAGTAGCGCTTCATATTGTTCAGGGCAGCGTTTCTGAAAATCAGGAGCATCTTCAATGCTCAAAATAAACAGCTCTCCTCCATCCACTGTAGTCGCCGACATGCCATGCTCGGCATGATCGATGGATGTCATGCAATCAATCCACGCATTCATGTTGCAGCCGTAGAAATCCGGAAAACCGAGCACCTCCTTGAAAACGTCGTGGAAGGAACTCCAGTCATGTATGCGCTCCGTCGGGATGCTCACGATTTTACAGTCCATGCCGGAGCCCCTTATGCGATTGCCGTGACTCCGGCCGCGGCCAGCGCGGCGATTTCGGCAGGTGAGTAGCCGGCTTCGGCCAGCACGGCGGCGCTATGCTCGCCCAATTCGGCGACGAAATCATGCGAGGCGGCGCGCGAGCCGGACATCCGGAATGGCGGGTTGAGCGCCAGGAAGGCGCCGCCCTTGTCGTGCACCTCGGCGAGCGAATGGCGGTGCGCCAGCTGCGGGTCGGCCATCGCCTCCTTGACCGTGCGGTAGGGCGACGACGGCACCCCGTTGCGCTCGAAGATCGCCTGCACCTCGGCGGTCGGCAGCGTCTTGGACCACTCTTCAAGCTCATCCATCAGCGCGCCCCAATTGTTGCGGCGGTCGATGTATTTGGCGAAGCGCGGATCGGTCAGCCAATCCGAGCGGCCGGCCGCATCCGCCATCGCCTGGAAGGTGCGCTCGCTGGCGACCGAGAGCTGAACGTAGCCGTCGCGGGTCGCGACCGGGCCGAAGATCGGCCGGCCCGGCGGCGGCACCTCGAACTGCGCGTTCTGCAGCTCGCTCAAGGTGAGGCTCAGCATGCTTTCGAGCATCGAGCAGTCGATCACCTGTCCCACACCAGTGGTCTGGCGCTGCACCAGCGCCGCCGTCACCGCGCCGAACGCGTAGGTGCTGGTCAGCACGTCGGCGATGAAGATGCCGCAGAAATCCGGCCGACGGGGCTCGATCTGATGCGCGATCTGCGCCAGGTCGTAGCCCGAGCTGGCGTGGATCACCGGGGCATAGGCCGGCAGCCCCGCCGATGGCCCGCTCTGGCCGTAGCCCGAAATCGCGCAGTAGATGAGCGCCGGGTTGAGCGGCCGCAGCTGTTCGTAATCGAGGCCGAAGCGGGCCATCACCCCAGGGCGGAAATTCTCGACCACGACATCGGCGGATTTGACCAGGCGCTGCACCACCGCCACCGCCTCGGGTCGCTTCAAATCGAGGACGAGGCTTTTCTTTCCGGTGTTGAGCTGCCCGAACGAGGTGCTGGCGCCGTTCCGCATCGGCAGCCGCGCCCGCATCATGTCGCCCTCCGGCGCCTCGATCTTGATCACCTCGGCCCCGAGATCGGCCATCAGCCGCGTGCAATGCGGCCCGGCGATCGTCGTGGTAAAATCGAGCACCCGCACCCGGTCGAGCGCATTCATCGGCAGCATCTCCCCCCGCAATGCGCAAATGGGCTGCGAGCCGAATTGGAATGTCAAGCGGTCGCCGCCGCGCCGGGCCTGACCGCCTCCTGTTACCGCCTGTTTCTCCTGTTATTTGCGCCTTTTTATCAGGTGGGTTACCTGTTTTCCGGCCGTCACGGCATCGTCGCGGCGCGGCATGGATGGAGATTACGATACGATTATGGCAATTTTACGGGAATTATATACTTAAGTCCCTAGTGGTGTTGGACGGATGGTTTTGCGCCGACGCGAAAATCAATCGTTTGCGGCGCAACTTCAGCGTTCATAAAAAGCTTGTGCTCATCGACCAAGCCAAATTGCCCAAGCGTCTTGAGCAATGTGAAAACGGAACTCGGCATCTTTCCGCTTTTTTGCGCTTCTTCTGCATCTACCTGATTCAATGTGACTTCTATTCCTACAGGGACCCCTCCCGTCCAAACGGTTTGAAGTGGGCTATTCCCCACGTCAATCCATTTGGCATGTTTAAACACTGAAATCCATTGCGTAAAAGCCGCTTCCGAATCACCCATAGGGTGCTGAAGGATAAATTTTTGACCCGCAAAGGGTAAAATCGCAGAAATTAACGTTTGTTTTTGTTCTTCCGACAGGCGGCGCGCCGCCTGCTGCTTGCGCGTTTCCTCAAGCTGTCGCTGAACTTGCGCTACTTCAGCGCGGTGCTGATCATCGGCCTTTTGTTGATCTCTCTGCCTTTGTTCAGCGGAAGCGCGCTCGGCAGCAGCGACCAGCGTATCTTTCCGGCTGTCGTAAATGAGCGCCATACCCTCAGCTACGACAAGCAAAGCGAGAACAACAATCGCCGAAATGTGCAGCCAGTGTGCTATCCCGCTAACAGCATCAACGGAATTCCAACCAGGCAACAAAGTCATTTGACAGAACTCGCTTGGCGGACATGACTCGGCTTACTGATTTTGCCGATTCTTTGCGATCTTCTTGCGCTTTCGCAGTATCGACTACAACTGTCAAGAAAGTGAATCGGTCGTCGCTACACCGCGCCCCTTTCGCGCAGCGCGGCGATGGCGGCCGCGTCGTAGCCGTATTCGCGCAGGATTTCGTCGGTGTGCTGGCCCTGGTCGGGAGTGGGTTGGAGGCGCTCGGGCTGGGGGTAGCCGCTCATGTGGATCGGCTGGCCGACGATGTCGAAGGTACCGATCTTGGGGTGGTCGACCGGGCGGCGGATGCCGAGATGCTTGACCTGGGGGTCGGCGAAGACCTGGTCGATGGTGTTGATCGGCCCGCACGGCACCCCGGCCTTGTTGAGCGCGTCGACCCAGAACTGGCTCGGCTTTGAGCGCACCACGTCGTTGAGGTGGGCGATCAGCGCCACCCGGTTCTGGGCGCGCAGCGGCACGGTGGCGAAATCGGGGTTCGACCCGAGGGTCTTGTCGCCCGACACCTCGCAGAACTTCTTCCACAGATTGTCGCCCGAGGCGGCGATGTTGATGTAGCCGTCGGCGGTCTGGAACATGCCCGTGCCGGGCGAGGTGGGGTGGAAATTGCCCTCCTGCTTGGCAACCTCGCCCTTCATCGTGTAGCGCGAGGCCTGGAAGTCGAGCATATAGATTTGCGCCTCGAGCAGCGAGGTGTGCACCCACTGGCCCTCGCCGGTGCGCTCGCGCGCCAGCAGCGCCAGGGTGATGCCGTTGGCGAGCAGCAGCCCGGCGGATGTATCGTTGATGGCGATGCCGACGCGGATCGGCCCGCCGCCCGGATGGCCGGTGATCGACATGAGCCCGCCCATGCCCTGCGCGATCTGATCGACGCCCGGGCGGCCCTCGTAGGGCCCGTCCTGGCCGAAGCCGGAGATGCTGCCGTAGACGATGCGCGGGTTGACCTGCCTGACCGCCTCGTAATCGATGCCGAGGCGGTGCTTTACGGTGGACTTGAAATTCTCGACGACGACATCGGCCTTTTTCGCCATCGTCATGAACAGCTCGTGGCCCTCCTTGGTCTTCAAGTCGATGGTGATCGAGCGCTTGTTGCGGTGGAGGTTCTGGAAATCCGGGCCGTCGCGGCGGCTGCCGGTGGCGTCGATCTGCGGCCCCGGCGCCTCGATCTTGATGACGTTGGCGCCCCAATCGGCAAGCTGGCGCACCGCGGTCGGGCCGGCGCGGTGGGCGGTCAGGTCGAGGACGGTGAAACCGTTGAGCGGCAGCGAGGTCATCGAGGTCTCCCGGTTGGCGCGATTGTGGGTATGCTAGAGCAGTTTCCGCCGCGGCGGAACGAAGAGGTGTCGTCGATGGCCGACAACGACCTGCTCGAAGCGGTCGAGCTCGAACGCATGGCGGATTGGCGGATCAGGAAGTTGGGCGACAATCCCTCAGACCTTGAGAGCAAAACCGCCGCCAAGCTGTTGCAGACATTAGCCGACGATTTGCGCGCGCGGCGGCTGTCGCCGGTCTACCGCGAATACCAGGCGATCTGCGGCTGGCTCGACGAGTTCGACGGCATGGCCGAGCTGTCCGAATACGCGCATGATTACCGGGTGCGGATCGGGGTGGACCGCTTTCCGGCCGATGGGGAGGAATACCTGCGCGTGCTGATCGGCTTTGCCAAAGACACGTTCGGAAGCCCCTAGGCGGGGCGCCATGAGCGGCGAACGGATCGTCCAGTTCCGCTCCGACGGGCTCGGCCTGGCGCCGGCGGAATACGCGCGGCTGCTCGGCGAGATCGCCGAGAGGCGGGGCATCGCGGTCGACGACTATTCGCGCGACGGGGTGGTCGCCGAGCTGGAAGCGCGGATGGCGGCGCTGCTCGGCAAGGAGGCGGCGGTTTTTCTCCCGACCGGGACCCTTGCCAATCACCTGGCGGTGCGGCTGCTGGCGCAAACCGGGCGGCGGGTGCTGGTGCAGCAGGAAAGCCATCTGTGGAACGACGAGGGCGACTGCGCGCAAACCCTGAGCGGCCTGACCTTGGTGCCGCTGGCGCCGGGCCGGGCCACCATGACCCTCGCCGAGGTAAAGCAGGCGGTCGCCGGCGCGCCCGACATGCGGGTCGCGGCGCCGGTCGGGGCGATCTCGATCGAGACGCCGGTGCGCCGCGTCGCCGGCGAGGCCTTCGACCCGGCCGAGATGCGGGCGATCTCGGACTTTGCCCGCAACCGCGGCATCGGCTTGCATCTCGACGGCGCCCGGCTGCTGCTCGAAGCCGCCTATACCCGCGTCGCCCCGGCCGAGACCGCGACGTTGTTCGACACGGTGTACGTGTCGCTGTGGAAGTACCTGAATGCGGCGAGCGGGGCGATCCTCGCCGGGCCGCGTACGCTGCTCGACGGGCTCCACCACCAGCGCCGGATGTTCGGCGGCAGCCTGCCGCATGCATGGCCTTACGCGGCGGTGGCGCTGCATTTCCTCGACGGGTTCGCCGAGCGGTTTGCCGAGGCGGCCGCGGTGGCCGACACGCTGTTCGCGGCGCTGGATCGGCATCCGCGGGCCGCGATCGCGCGTTCCGCCAACGCCACCAACGTCGCGATCCTACGGATCGGCGGCAGCGACGCCGCGAGCCTGCCGCGGCGCCTCGCCGCGCGGGGGATCGGCATCCGCCTGCCGCGGCGCACCACCGACGCCGGCGCGGAATTCACCCTGCACACCAACGAGACGATCCTGCACCGCCCGTTGGCCGAGACTGCCGGCAGCTTCGCCGCCGCGTTCGACCAAATCTCCTGACCCTTTCGCGAAAGGACCGGCCCATGACACGCCATTTCGGCGCCCTGATCCCCTCGACCAACACCACCGTCGAGATCGAATACAGCCATTTGCTGCCGGCGGATGTGTGCCAGGCGCACTACGCGCGGGTGATGACCAGCAGCGAAAACAAATCGCCGTTCGCGCCGCCGCTCGACAGCGACGTGGACTATCAGTCGAAGGCGCTGGGCACCGCGCGGGTCGAGATCATCGCGCTGATACAGACCTCGGCCTGCCTGTTCGCCGACGATTACGACGACACCGCCTGCGCCCGCATCACCGCGGCGTCGGGGGTGCCGGCGATCACCTCGGCGATGGCGATCGGCGAGGCCATGCGGGCGCTGGGGGCGCGGCACGTAGCGCTGGTCTCGCCCTATTCGGAGGAGGTCAACGCCAGGGCCCGCCATTATTTCGAGAGCGAGCACGGGCTCAAGATCGCCGCGCTCGAGGGGTTCGCCGCCAAGGATTCCTACATGATCGGCCAGCTCGGCCCGGAAAATGCGCGCGACGCCTTTGCCCGCATCGACCGCCCCGAGATCGAGGCGTTTATCGTGCCCGGCGGCAATTTCCCGACGATGGCCTCGATCCCGGCCTGGGAGCGCGAGTTCAAGAAGCCGGTCGTCACCACCAACCAGGCCGCGGTGTGGGCGATGCTGCGCCGGATCGGGGCCAAGGACCGCATCCCCGGCCTCGGGCGGCTGTTGGAGATGGCGGCGTGAAACGCCGCGGACAAAAAGAACCCACCAAAGCGCTTCCCGCTGACGCGCCCGCAAAAGGCAAAGTCAGCCGGATCGGGTTTTTGAACGGAAAAATCAAGGTCCCCGACGGCTTCGACACGATGTTCGGTGACGAGATCGAGGAAATATTCTACGGCGAGAAGTACGTCACCCCGCCGCCGCTGACCGCGATCATCTGGCCGGAGACGTAGGAGCCCTCGTCCGAGCACAGCATGCCGCAGACCGCGGCGATCTCCTCGTTCGCACCCTGGCGGCCGAGCGGCACGCGGGCGATGGCGCCGGCCCGGCGCGGGCTTTTCAGATCCTCGCCGTCGGCGGCGATCGGGCCGGGCGAGATCGCGTTGACCGTCACCCCGTTCGGCCCAAACTCGCGGGCGAGCGCCTTGGTCAGGCCCCAGACGCCGTGCTTTGCCGCCGAGATATGCGCCCCGTCGGGATTGCCCATGATCGCGTTGAGCCCGGTGAAGTTGACGATCCGGCCCCAGCCCTGCGCGCACATGCCGGGCAGGAAGGCGCGGGCGAAGTGCATCGCCGCGTTGAGGTCGACATCGATCACCCGCTGCCAATCGGCGTCGCTGATCTCCAGAAACCCCTGATGCGGCCGGATCGCGGCGTTGTTGACCAGGATGTCGATCGTGCCGAACCGGGCGAGCGCCTCGGCGGCCATCCGCTTGGCCTCCTCGGGGTCGCCGACATCGCCGATCAGCACCGCCGCCTCGACCCCGAGCGCCTTTACCTGCTCCGCCACAGCATCGCAATTCGCCCGGTTGCTCGACCCGTTGACGACGACATTGCAGCCGCGCCGCGCCAAATCCATCGCCACCGCCCGACCGATATTCCGCCCCGCGCCCGAGATGAAGGCATTGTGCTTGGTCGGCATCATGTCCTCCCTGCCTGCCGCCGCTTCTCGCGGTTTTTACCACGGAGGCGCGGAGAACACGGAGGAGAACATCTCACCGCAAAGGCCGCGAAGGTCACGCGAAGGACACGAAGCCGGCGCGAAGCGCCCGTGAAACCACGCCGGCGGGTTGATCTTTTGCGCGCTACGCGCGCTTGAGATTCCTTTGCGACCTTCGCGCACCCTTCGCGTCCTTTGCGTCAAGAGTTGTTCTCCGTGTCTCCGTGGTGATTGAGCGTTTGGCGTCGCTTCGTGCCTCGCAATGACGGCAGCATGTCCATAGGATAGGCGAAATCGCGGGAGGGAGTTGCCGATGCTGTTCACCTGTCTGCCGGAAGGCGCACAAATACCCGGCCGGTTTCCGGGGCCGATGCGGGCGCGCGGCAAGTGGTTCACTATCGACATCCACTGCCACCTCTTGACCGCGAAGGCCGAGGAGCTGGTGGCCGCCGCCGGGCTCAGCATGGACTGGCAGCCGCGCCACCAATTCGCCAATGAGCTGACCCGCGAGACCAATCGCGAACAGGCGCGCCGCACCCGGGTGCAGTTCACCGACATCCCAACCCGGCTCGCCGACATGGACCGCATGGGGATCGACATCCAAGCGATCACCCCGTCGCCGGCGCAGACCTTCTACAGCGTGCCCGCCGACCTCGGCATCGAGACCGCGAAGGTCATCAACGACAACATCGCCGACATCGTCGGCAAGCACCCCGACCGCTTTGTCGGGCTGGGCACGGTGCCGTTCCAGGCGCCGGAGCTGGCGGTCGCCGAGCTCCAACGGCTGCACAAATCGCTGGGGTTGCGCGGCATCGAGATCGCCACCAACGTCGCCGGCGCCGATCTGTCGGAGCCGCGGTTCCGCCCGATCTTCCAGCGCGCCGAGGAACTCGGCCTCACCCTCTTTATGCACCCGACCGGGTTCCCCGAGGCGAGCCGGTTCCGCGACCATTACTTCACCAACATCATCGGCAACCCGCTCGACACCACGGTGGCGGTGCATCATTTGATCTTCGGCGGGGTGCTGCAGGATTGCCCGAATTTGAAGCTGGTGCTGTCGCACGGCGGCGGCTTTCTGCCGGCCTATTCGGGGCGGATCGACCACGGCGCCTCGGCGCGGCCCGATTGCTGCGAGCGTCTGCGCCACATGCCGACGGCGTATCTCAAGCGGCTCTATTTCGACACCATCGTCTACACCCACCACCAGCTCGAATACCTGGTCGAGCAGTTCGGCGCCGACCACATCCTGATGGGCACCGACTACCCGGCCGATATGGGCGAAATCGACCCGGTCGGCTTTGTCGAAACCGCCAAGGGCCTGGACGACATCGAGCGCCGCGCCATCCTTGGGCGCAACGCCGCAAGGTTGTTGAACATCGAGGTGCCGCAGGACCGCCGATAAGCCGGCCGACCGTACAGTCCGCGGAGGGACTTGCTCGGTCATCGGCGCCGCTTGAAACCCGGTGCCGGCGCATGATCTACTGGTCAGCATGACTAGTGCCGATCCGAAATTGCGCGGTCGCTGGCTGCTTCAGGATGCGAAGGCGCGCTTCAGCGAACTCGTACGCCGAGCCCGCGCCGACGGCCCGCAGCACGTAACCGTTCGCGACAAGGGCGAGCGGACCGGCGCGGCGCTGATCGCCGCCCTGCAAGCCTCGCCCCATCGCGAGATCGACCTCGAACCTCCGCGCGGCTGCTGAATGTGCAAGTGCCAGAGGATCGGCGCTGAACGATGGACCTACCGGTCGACAAAAGACGGCTACACGACCTAGAGATTGCAGCTTTGCGCGAAATCGCAGATGAGCATGCAGAGGCAGCGCCGCAGCTTAGGGCATTGTTCCAAACTTGTACCGTGACGAACAGTGAAAATACGGGAGCTGGCTTCTTCACGGCCTTAGCCGCCGACACCATCGCTTTCGCTCCGGTAGCGCTGCGCTCACCGATAGGTGACTCGTGGTTCGATATTGACGGAATGGAGCACGGCATCTGTTGTCTTGTTTTTTTCACCGGCGGCTACCCGACCTTGCTTGAAGCATATGCAGTCGCCGGCGAAGACACATCGGAAATCGCATTTGGGTCAGTAAAATTCAAGCTGCGTTCCCACAACCGCTCACTGGAATAGGGAAGCACAGGCAATGGCTGAAATCCTGGGGATCGGATGCACCCATCGGCCGGTGATGCTGCGGCCGAACGAGAATTGGACCTTCATGATGAAGGCCTCGCTCGACGACCCGGGCATGCCAGAGCACATGAAGAACCCGGCGAACTGGCCGGAAAAGCTGCGCGAGGAACTGGGCAACGATTGGGGCGCCGCGACCGCGTCGCGTTACCGCGAGGTGTACCGGCGGCATTTCGCCGAGGCGCGGGCGGCGCTCGACGCGTTCCAGCCCGACCTCATCATCATGTGGGGCGACGACCAGTACGAGAATTTCAAGGAAGACATCGTTCCGCCCTTTGCCGTGCTCGCCTATGAGGACCAGGACATCCAGCCCTGGGCGCATCGCCGCTCGCCGGACAACCCGTGGAACGAGCCGGCCGACAAGACTTTCCGGGTGCGGGGTCACAAGGAGGCCGGCAAGTATCTGGCCAACAAGCTGATCGAGGCCGGGGTGGATGCCGCCTATGCCTACAAGCCGCTGCACAACCCGATGGGCCACGCGTTCGAGAACACCGTGCTGCTGCTCGACGATGAGCGGCGCGGGTTCGACTATCCGCTGGTTCAGTTCAGCGTCAATTGCTACGGAAGGCGGGTCAACGCGGCGCGGGGCTTGCGCCTGCCGCTGGCGATGAAGGACGAGATCGGCAATCTCGACTCGAAGGTCTTCGATCCGCCGGGGCCCAACCCGCACCGCTGCATGGAGGTCGGCGCCGCCACCGCGCGGATCATGGCCGACAGCCCGTGGCGCGTGGCGCTGATGGCGTCGTCGTCGTGGTCGCACTCGTTCCTTACCGAGAAGAACTGGCAGCTGTGGCCCGACGTACCGGCCGACCGCGCGCTCTACGACGCGCTCGAAGCCGGCGACTACGCGAAATGGCACCGCTACAAGACCGACCAGATCGAGGAGTCCGGCCAGCACGAGGTGCTGAACTGGTTCTGCCTGCTGGGCGCGATGGAAGCGCTCGGCCGCACGCCGGACAAGGCGGTGTTCCTCGAAAACTGGGCCTTTGTGTCACCGGTCGTCTTTGCGCATTACAACGCCTAGCGCCGCCGACATCGGCAGGAGCAGCCATGCTGTTCATGGTGATCGAAAACTTCCGCGACCAGAATGCCAAAGCCGTCTACCGGCGGTTCCGCGACAAGGGACGGCTTATGCCGGACGGCATCGGTTTTGTGGGGAGCTGGGTGACAGCCGATCTCAGCCGCTGCTTCCAGGTTATGGAATGCGACGACATCACCCTACTGCAGCAATGGGCCGCGGAATGGTCCGATTTGGTGCATTTCGAGATCTATCCCGTCGTGCAAGGCAAAGACACCGCGGCGGCGCTTAGCGCGATGCGATGAGCCGCTGACTCTCAAATAAGTCGGCCAGCGCGCGACGTAGCGCCACGGCCTCGGGGGCAGCGAAATCGGCCGCGAGAATGCGCCGCAAATTGGCCTCGGCGATGGCGCTGCGATCGCCCGATGGAGCGCGGCGTTGGCCTCCGAGACTAGCCGCCAGCCGCGCCTGGACCCGCCGCTCGGCGGCGAGCTCCAGCGCCAGCACCCGCCGCCGCAGCGCCTGGATGTCGGGGTCGGGATTGTCTTTAAGCTGCCGCCGCAGCCGGCGCAGCGGCGCCACGACCGTGTCGTGGATAGGCGTGATCGCCGTTCGCGCCCGCTTGTGCGCGGCGGCATCGAGTCGGCGGCCCTCGCAAAGACCCAGCCACAGCCCGAACAGCATCAGGTTGACGTTGTGCCCCAGCCGATCCTGCAAGCCGATCAGCGCCTCTGCGGCGCCAGGCCGTGCATAAGCCGTCAGTGAAAAGCGCCAGAAACCCTCGGCGGCCGCGGCTTCATTCATTGTTGTCGCCAGGCAATGAAACCGCCGCAAATCGTGCTATACAGAGCGCGGCTCGCCGGCCCCGAAAGACCGCGAGACCGCTGCAATCGCCATAGACCGCGCCCCTCGCGATGGACCTCGACGTCGAAGCCTTAAGGGCCAGGCTGGCCGCCCTCTCGATCGAGCACCGCGACCTCGACGGCGTGATCGCGCGCATGGCCGAGCGCCTGCCGTTCGACCAATTGCAGCTGCAGCGGTTGAAGAAGCGCAAGCTGGCGCTCAAGGACCAGATCTCGAAGATCGAGAGCGAGCTGTTGCCCGACATCATCGCCTGACCGGCAGCCGACAGCGTTGCCCTAACCGGCGGTGTGCGCCACGCGCTTATGCTGGTACATCGCCTTGTCCGCGGCCTCGATCGCGACCTGGGCATCGTCGGCTCCGGAAAACGAGTAGACGCCATAGGCGGCGCTCACCGGAATGCGCACCTTGCCCCGGCGCAGCCGGGACGCGCCGATGGCCTCGGCCAGCGACTTGCCCTTGGCGTTGGCCTGTTCCTTGTTGGTTTGCGCCAGGATGACGCCGAACTCGTCGCCGCCGAGCCGCCCGACGATGTCGCTCGACCGCACGTTCTTGCACAGGATGTCGGCGACATGGCGCAGCGCCGCGTCGCCGGCGGGGTGGCCGTGCGCGTCGTTGATCTGCTTCATGCCGTTGACGTCGAAATAGACGACGCTGGACGGCACCCCATAGCGGCGGGTGAAGGCGATCATCCGCGACAGCTCGCGGACAAAAGCGCGCCGATTCGCGATTGGCGCCAGCGAATCCTCGTCGGCGAGGCGTTCGAGCTGGACAATGCGCGCCCGCGCGTCGTCGAGCTCGCGGCGCATCCGCTCGCTTTCGGCGGCGGCCCGGGTCAAAGCCGCACGGATCTCCGGGGTCAGCGCGCTCAGGTCGATTTCGGCGAAATTCAGCCCGGTTTCCCCGGCACACGCGGCAGGCACGGAGTCGGCGGCACGGCGAGTGCGGGACGCACCACCCCCAACCGGCCTTGGCCCCCGATTTGGCATTCGCCGGCCTACCCCCGGGACACGCCCGTGCAATCGTGATTTCCCCGGCGTCTATAAACGGGTCGCCGCGCTGTGCGGCAAGCGAAATTTTGCCGCCGAAGCGCGGCCGCCGCCCGCCGCCCGCGCGGCTTGTGCCGGAGGGGTTCGACCCTATAATGCCGACCCTCGCAAATTCGTCCGAGCAGGGGGAAATGGCCGAATCCGGTCACGCGGTCGGCATCATCATGGGCTCCCAATCGGATTGGGAGACGATGCAGCACGCCGCCCAGACCCTGGACCGGCTCGGCATCGTCTACGAGACCCGCGTCGTCTCGGCCCATCGCACACCGCAGCGGCTCTTCGACTACGCCACCGGCGCCAAATCGCGCGGGCTCAAGGTGATCATCGCCGGGGCGGGCGGCGCCGCGCACCTGCCGGGCATGACCGCGGCGCTGACCCCGCTGCCGGTGCTGGGGGTGCCGGTGCAAAGCCGGATGCTCGCCGGGGTCGACAGCCTGTTGTCGATCGTGCAGATGCCGGCCGGGGTGCCGGTCGCGACCTTTGCCATCGGCCAGGCCGGCGCGGTCAACGCCGCGCTCTATGCCGCGGCGATCCTCGCGCTCGGCGACCCTGCGGTGGCCGCCGCGCTCGACCGCTGGCGCCAGACCCAGACCGACGCGGTCGTGGAACGTCCCACTTGATGCTGTTGTCTTGATGCTGGCGCCGGGAGGGACGATCGGGATCGTCGGCGGAGGCCAGCTCGGCCGCATGACCGCGCTGGCGGCGGCGCGGCTCGGCTTCCGCGCGCATGTCTTCGCCACCGAGGCGGACAGCCCCGCCGAGCAGGTTTCGGCTGCGGCGACGGTCGCATCGTACGAGGACGACGCGGCGCTCGACCGGTTTGCCGCCGCCATCGACGTCGCGACCTTCGAGTTCGAGAACATCCCCGCCGACGCCGTGCGCCGGGTGGCGGCGGCGAAGCCGGTGATGCCGCGCCCCGAGATCCTCGAGATCGCCCAGGACCGCCTCACGGAAAAGGATTTCCTGCGCGGGATCGGCGTCGCCACCACCGACTACCGGGAGATCGCCGACGCCGCGTCGCTCGGCTGCGTGCTGGCCGAGATGGCCAATACCATTGGGGACCGTGCGGTGCTGAAAAGCGCGCGCATGGGCTATGACGGCAAGGGTCAGTTCACGGTGGACGCCGCCACCGCGCCGCAGGAAGCCTGGCGGCGCATGGGCGGGCCGCGCGGCATCCTCGAACGCTTTGTCGATTTCCGCTGCGAGGTGTCGGTCATCGTCGCGCGCAGTGCCGACGGGGCTACCGTCATCTACCCACCGGTCGAGAACCGGCACATCAATCACATCCTCGACACCACACTCGCGCCGGCTTTGCTGCCGCCGGAAACGGTGCGCGAGGCCGAAACCATCGCGCGCGACATCGCCGCTCGGCTCGACCTGGTCGGGGTGCTGGCGGTCGAGATGTTCGTGACCCGCGACGGCCGGCTGCTGGTCAACGAGCTGGCGCCGCGGCCGCACAATTCCGGGCACTGGACGATCGACGCCTGCGCCACCAGCCAGTTCGAGCAGTTGGTGCGGGCGATCTGCGGCCTGCCGCTGGGCTCGACCGAGCGCCATTCGGACGCGGTGATGAAGAACCTGATCGGCGACGAGGTCGAAAAATGGCGCGATGCCATCGCCGACCCCACCGCCCGGCTGCACCTCTATGGCAAGCGCACCACCCGTCCCGGCCGCAAGATGGGCCACGTCACCCGGCTGCTGCCGCGTAAATCCTAGCGGGCGATGGTCCTAGCGGGCGATGGCGAGGCGCGGGTACGGAAGATTGCCGCGCAGGACTTTCCACACCGAACCGATCAGCTCGGAGCGACGAAACGGTTTCGACACAAAATCGTCGAGTTCGGGGTTGCAGACGATCGGCTCCCCCTGGCCCGAGATAAACAGGCATTTGAGCAAGGGATGCCGGTTCCGCGCGTGCTGCGCCATTTGCAAACCGTTGAGACCGCCGGGAAGCCGGATGTCGGCCACGATCAGATCGAACGGCTTTTCGTCGAGGACGGCGATCGCTTCCCATGCCGTCGCGGCGGTTTCGACGCGAAAACCGGTGCCGGTCAGAATCGAGCAGATCGTATCGCGGACCTCGCCGTCGTCTTCAACCACCAGGATGGCAGGCAGGTCTTCTTCGGTCACGTCAACCTCGGTTCGGCAATTCGGCATCGAAGAGTAACGCCAAGACCGCCAAAAGTTCCCAAGAGAATACAAGAATAAAGGCAAAACTAAATGCTTAGCATTTCGAGGTCGATCCAGCGGCGCTCGCGCTGGCTTTGGTAACAGGCCTCGGCGAGCTGGACGCCCTTGGCGCCTTCGAGAATCGGAGACGGAAACGGCGAATCCTCGGCGACGTGGCGCAGGAACAGCTCCCAGCCCTCGCGGTAGGGGTTCACGTAGGGCAGCAGCGTCGGCATTGCCTGCCACTGGTCGTCAAAGACCATCGGCTGCGGGTTTTCCGAATCCATGAACGGGCGCGGCGTCGCCACCAGCGGCTGGACGAAGCAATCGTGCAGACCGCACACCGCCGAGCCCTTGGTGCCGTCGACCTGGATCTGCAGCAGGTCGTCGCGCTTGACCCGGCTGGCCCAGGACGAGCTGACCTGCGCCGGGATGCCGCCTTCGAGCTCGAAGATGGCAAAGGCGTGGTCGTCGACATCGACGTCGTAGGGATTGCCGGCCTCGTCCCAGCGCCGCGGCTGCGCGGTCGCGGTGCGGCACGACACCGATTTGATCGGGCCCAGCAGCCGGTCGAACACGTAGCGCCAATGCGCGAACATATCGAGCAGCAACCCGCCGCCGGTCGCTCGCCGATAGTTCCAGCTCACCCGCTGCGCCGGGTAGAGGTCGCCGTCAAACACCCACCAGCCAAAATCGAGCCGGATCGAGACGATGCGGCCAAAGAAATTGTCCTCGTACAATTTCCGCAGCTTTTTGAGCCCCGGCAGGAACAATTTGTCCTGCACCATGCCGTTTTTGACCCCGGCCTGCTGGGCGCGGCGGGCAAGCGTGAGCGCCCCGTCCAGCGTCTCGGCAGCGGGCTTTTCGGTGTAGACCGCCTTGCCCGCCGCGATAGCGGCGCTGACGCGCTCGACCCGGCCGCCGGTCGGGTTGGCGTCGAAGTAGATCGCGATCGCCTTGTCCCCTAAGCAGGCGTCGCGGTCGGTCGAATAGGGCAGGCCGCCGCTCGCCGCCGCCAGCGCCGCGACCTTCTCGGCGGTGCGGCCGAGCAGTACCGGCTCGGGCATCAGCCGGTCGCCGTTCTTTAGCGGGAGACCGCCCTCGCCGCGGATCGCCAGCAGCGCCTTCAGATGCTGCGTCGTGCCGAGCCGCCCGGTCGCCCCGTCGAGCGCAATGCCAATGGTTCTATCCGGCATAGCGAGCCTCCCCCTCGATCACCCCAGCTTGGGCGCGTACCCTACCCGGCCAGTCTTCTCGATTGAAATGGCAATAACCGGGTAGAGCGAGCAATCGGCGACGAGCGATAAAGCCGATCAAGCAGCGGCATCCTCCGCCGCGCAGGGAGAAACGGGCCGATGCAGGATCGTATCGACAACCGGGCCTATGGAACGGTCAGCCCCGACAAGCAGCGCGAAATGAGCGGCTGGGAATTTGTCAGCGGACTGGCGAACGGGACGCTGCCGCTGAATACGATTGCACGAACGCTGCGCTACGACGTCGTCGAGGCCGAAAAGGGCCGCGTCGTCGCGACGGTCGAGCCGGGCGACATTCATCTCAATCCGGCCGGTACGGTGCATGGCGGCCTGGCGGCGACGCTGCTCGACAGCTGCATGGGGCTGCCATCCAGTCGAAGCTGGGGAAAGGGGTCGGCTCGACGACGCTGGAGTTCAAGATTTCGTTCATCAGGCCGATCACGCTCGGCATCGGCCCGATCCGAGCGGAAGGCGTCGTGCTGAACTGCGGCCGACGGGTCGGCACCGCCGAAGGGCGGCTCACCGACGGCCAGGGCCGGCTGCTCGCACACGGCACGACGACCTGCTTGATCTTTCAGAGCTGAGTTGCCACGGCAACCGCCCCCTCTCCCGCAAGCGGGAGGGGGCTGAATAGACTATGCCGCCGCGGCGATCAGCGACTCGCGGACGATTTGCGGGATGCGCGCCAGCGTGTCTTCCGGGGTCATCAGCGGCGGGGCGAGGCAGATCGTGTCGCCGATCGCCGGGTCGGCGCTGCCGGCGCGAATGCGCAGCAACAGGCCGCGGCTCATCGCTTCGCGCGCCACTCGGGCGCCGAGCCCGAGCGCCGGGGCTTTCGTCGATTTGTCGGTGACCAGCTCCACCCCGCACATCATGCCGAGCCCGCGCACGTCGCCGACATTCGGCAGGTTGCGCAGCTCGTCTAAGGCGGCGAGCAGCTTTTTGCCCTGCACCGCGGCGCGCTCGACCAAGCCGTCCTCTTCGATGATGCCAACATTGACGACGCCGACCGCGCAGCACACCGGATGGCCGCTATAGGTCGCGGCGTGCATGAACTTGCGATCGGAAGGGGCCGACTCGATCACGGCGTGGATTTGCTTCGACGCGATCACCCCGCCGAGCGGCAGGTAGCCGCTGGTCACCCCCTTGGCGAACGAGACGAGGTCGGGCTCGACCCCCCAATGGCCGAGCGCGAACCAGCGCCCGGTGCGGCCAAAGCCGGTGATGACCTCGTCGGCGATCATCAGCACCTGGTAGCGGTCGCAGATCTCGCGCAGCTTGGGGAAATAGCTCGGCGGCGGCACGATCACCCCGCCCGCCCCCATCACCGGCTCGGCGATGACCGCCGCGACCGTGTCCGGCCCTTGCGCGAGGATCGCTGTTTCGACCGCCTCGGCGGCGGCGATGCCGGGGTCCTCGTTGCCCTGCCAGCGATAAGCGTAGGGCGGCTGCACCTGGATAAAGCCCGGCACCAGCGGGCCGAACATCTTGTGGAAGGCGGCCATGCCGGTGGCGCTCATCGCCGCCATCGTGACG
>JBBRPG010000082.1:0-17075 GCA_038228485.1 Alphaproteobacteria bacterium | reverse complement strand
TAGCGGCCACCGTGCAGCAGCTCCTGCCACTGGCGCACCATCCCCATGTACTGGTTGTTGAGGATGAACACCTTTACCGGCAGCCGGTACTGGCAGATCGTCGACATCTCCTGGATGTTCATCAGGATCGACGCCTCGCCGGCGATGTCGATGACCAGCGCGTTCGGGTGCGCGACCTGCACCCCGACCGCCGCCGGCAGCCCGTAGCCCATCGTGCCGAGCCCGCCCGAGGTCATCCAGTGGTAGGGCTTTTCGAACTTGAAGAACTGCGCCGCCCACATCTGGTGCTGGCCCACCTCGGTGGTGATGTAGGGATCGCGGCCGTGGGTCAGCGCGTAGAGCCGCTCCAATGCGTATTGCGGCTTGATCACGTCCTTGCGGCCGCGGTCGTAGCGCAGGCAATCCTTGGCGCGCCACCGGTCGATCTGCTTCCACCATTCGATGCGCTTGGCCGAGGGCCGCTTCGGCGCGACCGCGGGCCAACCTTCGAGCAGCGCGGCCAGGGCCTCGGCGCAATCGGCGATGATCGGCACGTCAACCCGCACATTCTTGTTGAGCGAGGACGGATCGATGTCGATGTGGATCTTCTTCGACTGCGGCGAGAAGGCGTTGAGCCGCCCGGTCACCCGGTCGTCGAAGCGCGAGCCGACCGCGATCATCAGGTCGCAATCGTGCATGGCGTTGTTGGACTCGTAAGTGCCGTGCATCCCGACCATGCCGAGGAAATGCGGGTCGCTCGCCGGCAGCGCGCCCAGGCCCATCAGGGTCAGGGTGCAGGGCGAGTCGATCAGCCGCACGAACTCGGCAAAGCGGGCGCAAGCCTCGGGCCCGGAATTTATGAGGCCGCCCCCGCCGTAGACCAGCGGCCGCTCCGCCTTGGCGATCAGCTTCAGCGCCTCGTCGATGCGCATGGGATCGGGGCTGGTCTGAGGGCGGTAGCTTTTGTGCTGGATGTCCTCGGGCGCGGTATAGGGGCCGAGCGCGAACAGCACGTCCTTGGGCAGGTCGATCACCACCGGGCCGGGCCGGCCGCTTTTGGCGATTATGAACGCCTCGTGCATCACCCGCGCCAGCTCGGCGACGTCGCGGACGAGGTAGTTGTGTTTGGTGCAGGGCCGGGTGATGCCGGTGGTGTCGGCCTCCTGGAACGCGTCGTTGCCGATCAGGTGGGTCGGCACCTGACCGGTGAGGCAGACGACCGGCACCGAATCCATCAGCGCGTCGGTGAGGCCGGTGACCGCGTTGGTCGCACCGGGGCCGCTGGTCACCAGCACGACGCCGACCTTGCCGGTCGAGCGCGCGTAGCCCTCGGCGGCATGCACGGCACCCCCTTCCTGGCGCACCAGCACATGACGCAAACTGTTCTGCTTGAACAGCGAGTCGTAAATCGGCAGGACCGCGCCGCCGGGATAGCCGAATACGACATCGACGCCCTGATCGACGAGCGATTTGATAACGATATCCGCCCCGCTGATCGGCTCGGCCGACATGACCCTCTCCTACGAAGGTATGAAACACCAACCGCGCCGACCGTGGCCGGCGCGGGGGCGTGCAACGTACCAGCTATCGTCGATGGGTCAATAGGAATTGTTCAATAAAGTGGCGTGATTCGACCTGAAAACTTTCCGAATATTGCGCGTTGCACAGCAGGTCTGCGTTGAGCTGATGGCGGAACCACGTCGTCTGCCGCTTGGCATAGCGCCGCGTCGCCTGCTGTGCGGCCGCGACCGCGTCGACAAGCACGATCTCGCCGCGCAGATGGCGGATCAGCTCGGGAACGCCGACCGCCTTCATCGCCGGCAGCGCGGGGTCGAGCCCGCGCGCCAGCAGCGCCGCCGCCTCGGCGAGCCCGCCCGACGCGGCCATCGCCGCAAAGCGTGCGTCGCAGGCGGCGTAGAGCGCGGCGCGCGGCGGCGCGAGCAGCAGGGTGGCGAAACGATAGGGCGCCGGTGGCGCCGGGCGGCGCTGCCACTCGGCGAGGGGGATGCCGGTGGCGCGCACCACCTCATAGGCGCGCGTCAGGCGGGTGCGGTCGGCGGGCGGGAAGCGCGCGGCGGCTGCCGAGTCGAGGCTCATCAGATGCTCGCGAAACCCGGCGCCGCCAAGTTGGCGGTAAAGCGCGCCGGCCTCATCGCGGATTTCCGGCGAGATGTCGGGCACCGGGGCCAGCCCCTGCATCGCCGCACGCAGGTAAAGTCCAGTGCCGCCGGCCAGGATCGGCAGCCGGCCGGCGGCGACGGCGGCGGCAATCTTAGCCAGCGCCAGCGCGCGCCAGCGCGCCACCGAGCCGCGCTCGGCCGCGTCGAGATAGCCGTAAAGCCGGTGCGGCGCGCGAGCCTCGGCGACCGCATCGGGCCGCGCCGTGAGGATACGCAGGTCGCGGTAGCTCTGCTGGCTGTCGGCATTGATGACCGTGCCGGCGAAATGCTCGGCGAGGTCGAGCGCCAGCGCCGATTTGCCGCTCGCGGTCGGCCCGGCGACGATAACGACGGCTGGGTGAGCTGAATCGGCCGTTGGACTGGCTCCGTGCGTTTTTCGAGACACGGGCGGTGCCCGCTCCTCAAGGAGGCGCGAAGCACCGTCTCGACGGACGCACCACGATTGCGTTCGGCCCTCGGTGATCCTATATCTCGATTGTCGGGCAACCGACTATGGCGATAAACGGCTTATGGAATAAGCGTTGCGGACCCGGGGGCGGTACCCGGCGCCTCCACCAATTCCCGCCGGCTCCCGCTCGAACCGAGCGGTTGGGCCAAGGGCCGGCGGCTATGGGGGCGAAATAGGCTCGACGCGCGTTGTAAAGATAAGAACCGTCGCTCGGCATGATACCACCGTTATCGGGTCATATCTTAGTTGCGAACGATAACTTCGCATCAGAGGCACTCGCGGCCTAACTCCTCACGGAGTAAAAGCCTAGAGTAAATCGCGGTTCGGGGGGCACCGGGCAACAGAAGCCCCCCACTTCGCTTTAGGGGCGTACCTCGGGAGTTTCCATCGCGGTCGGAGCGGGCGGCAATGGCGCAGGATCTGTTCCACTACGACAAGATGGTCGAGAGCGCGCTGCGCGGGGTGATCCGCGACGCGCTCAGCCGGGTCAGCCATGACGGGCTGAAGAGCGCCCACCATTTCTTCATCGGTTTCGCCACAACGGCGCCGGGGGTGACGATCCCGCCACGCCTGCTCGAGCGCTTCCCCGCCGAGATGACGATCGTGCTGCAGCACCAATACTGGGACCTCGATGTCGGCGACGAGGCATTTTCGGTGTCCTTGAGCTTTGACAAGCAGGTCGAGCGGCTGACCGTTCCGTTCGCCGCGATCCGCAGCTTTGCCGACCCCTCGGTCGAGTTCGCGCTCGCCTTCGCCGAGCCGGCTCCGCCCCCCACCAACGAGGCGACGCTGCCCGCCTTGGTCGAGGCCCAACCCAAGCCCGACAAGGAAGAGGCGCGCGGGTCAGGCGAGGTCGTCACCCTCGACAGCTTCCGCAAGCGCTGATCCGCTTGACGCCGCCGCGGAAACGGCGATCCTGCGCCTGAAACGGGGGGCAGGAGCCGTAAATGAGCAGTGTCGGGAGCGACGCGGGGTTTCACGAGCTGTTTCCGCTGGGCGAGGATCACGAGACCTCCTACCGCAAGCTGACCGGCGATTACGTCTCGACCGCGACCTTCGACGGGGAGCGGATGGTCAAGATCCAGCCCGAGGCGCTGACCCTGTTGGCGCAGCAAGCCTTTGTCGATTGCGCGCATCTGCTGCGGCCGGCGCATCTGAAGTCGCTGTCGGCGATCCTCGACGATCCCGAGGCCTCGGCGAACGACCGCTTCGTCGCCTACGACCTGCTGAAGAACGCCAATATCGCCGCCGGCAAGGTGCTGCCGATGTGCCAGGACACCGGCACCGCCATCGTCATGGCCAAGAAGGGCCAGAACGTGTGGACCGGGTTCGACGACGCCGCGGCGATCTCGGACGGCATCCGCCGCACCTATACCGAGACCAATTTGCGCTACAGCCAGGTGGCGCCGCTGTCGATGTACGAGGAGGTCAATACCGGCGACAATTTGCCGGCGCAGATCGACCTCTATGCCGAGCCGGGCGACGCCTACAAATTCCTGTTCATCGCCAAGGGCGGCGGCTCGGCCAACAAGAGCTTCCTCTACCAGCAGACCAAGGCGGTGCTGACCCCGAAATCGCTGGTCGCCTTCCTCGACAAGAATTTGCGCACGCTCGGCACCGCCGCCTGCCCGCCCTATCATTTGTCGATCGTCATCGGCGGCACCTCGGCCGAGCTGAACCTCAAGACCGTAAAGCTGGCGAGTTGCCGCTACCTCGACACCTTGCCCGCCGCCGGCAACAAATACGGCCAGGCCTATCGCGACCGCGATTTCGAGGCGGAGGTGCTGGCCCTCACCCGCCAGTTCGGCATCGGCGCGCAGTTCGGCGGCAAGTATTTCTGCCACGACGTGCGGGTGATCCGCCTGCCGCGGCACGGCGCGAGCCTGCCGATCGGCATCGGTGTGTCGTGCTCCGCCGACCGCCAGATCCTCGGCAAGATCACCGCCGACGGCGTGTTCCTCGAAGAGCTGGAGACCAACCCGGCGCAGTATTTGCCCGAGATCGACGAAGCGAGCCTGGGCGGCGAGGTGGTGGCGATCGACCTCCGACGGCCGATGAGTGAAATACGCCGGATCTTGTCCGGTTATCCGGTCAAGACGCGGCTTTCGCTGAGCGGAACCCTGATCGTCGCCCGCGACATCGCCCACGCCAAGCTGCAGGAGCGCCTCGACCGCGGCGAGCCGTTGCCGCAATACGTCAAGGACCACCCGATCTACTACGCCGGCCCGGCCAAGACGCCGGAGGGCTATGCCTCGGGCTCGTTTGGGCCGACCACGGCGGGGCGCATGGACAGCTATCTCGACCCGTTCATGGCGGCGGGCGGCAGCTTTATCAGCCTCGCCAAGGGCAACCGCGGCATGGAGGTGCGCGAAGCCTGCAAGAAATACGGCGGCTTCTATCTCGGCTCGATCGGCGGCCCGGCCGCGCGGCTGGCGCAGGACTGCATCAAGAAGGTCGAACTGCTCGAATACCCCGAGCTCGGCATGGAGGCGATCTGGCGCATCGAGGTCGTCGACTTCCCGGCCTTTATCGTCGTCGACGACAAGGGCAACGATTTCTTCTCGGGTCTCTCATGAGCCGATCTCCGGCCCGTATCCGGTCATGGCGGCGAGCAACCGGCCGCTGAGCCGCGGCCTCGCGGCCGTCCCGGCGAGCGAGCCCGACCCGCTCGCCGCGCTGCTCGCCGGCGACAAGCGCGCCTGGGTCGCGTTCGTGCGCCGCTACGCCGCGCTGGTCGTCGCCGCGGTGCGCGGCGTCGCGCCCAGCCCCAGCGATATCGAGGATCTGACACAGGAAGTCTTCGTCCGGCTGTGCAAGGACCAATTCCGCCTGCTGCGCAGCTATGACGCGGCTCGCGCGTCCTTATCGACCTGGATCACCATCGTCGCCCGCAGCACCGCGCGCGACGCGCTGCGCCGGCGCCGCCCGAGCCTGGTGCCGATCGACACGGTCCCCGAAGCGCTGTTGAAGGTCGACGCGGTCGAGCCGTCGCCAAAGCTCAAGCTGCCTGAAGCGCTGCTGTCGCCGCGCCAGCGCGAAATCCTCGGCATGCTCTATGACGGCGAGATGGAGGTGGCGGAGGTCGCCGGCGCACTGGGCATCGATCCGCAGACCGTACGCAGCGCGCACCATAAGGCGATGCTGAAGCTGCGCGCCCGTTTCAAAAGCGAGATCGAGTGATGCCCGGCACCGATGCCGGAAGCCGTAGGTTGCGGGGATGGCCGCAGCGGAGCCGGCATAAAACCGGGAGCAAAGGAGATCGGGTCAATGCGGGCTCAGACGACTAGCGGCGCCCGCCCGCCCGGATCGCCGGGCTGGCTATGGTGGCGACGCGGTCGAGAGCGCAAGGCGAGCGCCGCTGAGGCGAGCCGCGCGGAGGCCGAGCGGCTGCTCGACCTCGCCGGCTTCGCCGATGGACGTCTCGGCGACGACAAGGCCAGGCGTGTCGCCGCGCTGATCGCACACGATCCGCATGCGGCGGCGGATGTCGCGGTGGCGCGCTCGCTGAGCGGCGTCGCCGCGCCACCGGCCGACGACTGGGTGATCGCCCGCGCCATCGCGCTGGTCGATGACCGCAAGGCCGCTGCCGATAGGGCCGGCGAATACGGCCAAATCATCTCGTTCCCGCTGCGGCCGCCGGCCTCGCCCGTCTGGCGCGGCGCGACGGCGTGGAGCAGCCTCGCGGCGGCGATCGCGCTGGCCAGCTGGCTCGGGTTCGACCTCGGCAGCGGCGTGTCGCTGCTGCGTCCGCATGCCTACCCGAGCTTCGAAGACGCGGCGACGGGTGGAATGCCCGACCCGGCCCCGCCGCTGGTGCGCGACTTCAGCGAAGGCTGGCAGACATGACCGCCGTCACCACCGGGCTGAGGCGGTCGGGCGGATTGTCGCCGCATCGCCTGATCGCCGCGCTGCTCGCGATCTCGGTAGCGCTGAACCTGTGCTTTGTCGCCGGCGCGTTGTGGAGCCGCTTCAACGCCCCGCCGCCGCTGACGGCCAGCGAGCGCTTCCGCAAGCTGGAGGCGACGCTCGACCTCACCGATCAGCAGCGGCCGGTCTATCGCGCCTATGTCGCGGCGACTTTGGCGCGCACCGCACGGCAGCGCCGGGAGATCGACCCGCTGCTCACGGCCGCCTGGTCCGAGATTGCCAAGGCGCAACCCGACGACGACGCCGTCATGCAGCGCTTCGACGAGGCGTCCGCCCTCTGGCGCGGGTCTCAGCACGAGGCGGTGAATGCCACCCTGTCCCTGCTCGCCACATTTACCCCGGAGCAGCGCGAGAGGTTCGCCGCCGACGAACTCGAACGCCGCGCCGCCGCCCGGCACCGTCGCCTGGAAGAGGCTCGGTAGCTACTTCGTCCCGTACAGGCGGTCGCCGGCGTCGCCGAGCTCGGCATGATATAGCCGTGCTCGTTGAGGCCGCGGTCGAGCGCCGCCGCCAGGATCGGCACGTCGGGGAACGAGCGGTGGACCTGCGCGACGCCTTCGGGCGCCGCGACCAGGCAGATGAATTTGAGCGACCGCGCCCGGCATTCCTTGAGGCGGGCGATCGCCGCCACCGCGGAGTTGCCGGTCGCGAGCATCGGGTCCACCAGGATCACGTCGCGCTCCGGCAGATCGCCGGGCAGCTTCAGGTAATATTCGACCGCCGCCAATGTGTCGTGATCGCGGGCGAGGCCGATATGGCCCACCCGCGCTGACGGCACGAGTTCCAGCATCCCGTCGGCGAGCCCGGCGCCGGCGCGCAGGATCGCCACCAGGCACAATTTCTTGCCGGCCAGCAGCGGCAGCCGGGCGCGCTCCAGCGGCGTCTCGATCTCGGCGTCGGTAAGCGGCAGATCCCGCGTCGCCTCGTAGCCGAGCAGGAAGCCGAGCTCGCGCATCAGGCGGCGAAACTCGCCGGTCGAGGTCTCGCGCGCCCGCAGCAAGGTCAGTTTGTGCTGGATCAGCGGGTGCGCGGCGACGGCGAAGGACGGGATCGGCATGCCCATGCGCTATACGCGGCGCCGGTTGCGGTCAAGAGGTGCGGCAGCGGCGCAGCGTGTATAGTCGCCCGATGCCGCCCCCGCCGATGACCGACACCCTGACCCGCCCCTTGCCGGGGCTCGACCCGCGCAAGTTCCGCGACCCCTTGGTCACGGCAACGGGCGAGGCCCGCGCGCAGGTCGCGCTGAAGGCGCTGGAGACGCTGTGGTTCAACACCGGCACCCTGTGCAACCTGACCTGCCAGAACTGCTATATCGAATCGTCGCCGCGGAACGACCGCCTGGCCTACCTCTCGGCCGCCGAGGTCGCCGACTATCTCAATGAGATCGCGGCGCTGGGCCTCGGCACCGGGCTGATCGGCTTTACCGGCGGCGAGCCGTTCATGAACCGCGAGCTGCCGGCGATGCTCGAAGCGGCGATGGCGCGGGGCTTCGACGCCATCGTGCTGACCAACGCGATGAAGCCGATGCATCATATGAAACGCGCCTTGCTGCGGCTGCGCGAGCGCTACGGCAACCGGCTGACCGTCCGCGTGTCGCTCGACCATTACGGCGCGGCGGTGCACGAGCTGGAGCGCGGCCGGCGCAGCTGGGGCCCAACCCTGGACGGCCTCAAATGGCTGGCCGGGAACGGGTTTCGGGTCAACGTCGCTAGCCGCTATCTGTCGGGCGAGTCGGAGGCGGCGCTGCGCCAAGGGTTCGCCCGGCTGTTCGCCGCGCACGGCATCGCGCTCGATGCCGGCGACCCGGTCGCGCTGATGCTCTTTCCGGAGATGGACCCGAGCGCCGACGTGCCGGAGATCACCACTGCGTGCTGGGGCATCCTCGACAAATCGCCCGACAGCGTGATGTGCGCAACCTCGCGCATGGTGGTGAAGCGCAAAGGCGCGGCGGCGCCGAGCGTCGTCGCCTGCACCCTGCTGCCCTACGACAAGCTGTGGGATTTGGGGCCGAGCCTTGCCAATGCGCAGGGCGCGGTACCGCTCAACCACCCGCACTGCGCCAAGTTCTGCGTGCTCGGCGGCGCGGCGTGCAGCCGCGACTGACCGTCAGCCGAGCGCACCCCCTCGCTGATACCACCCCCGGCTGCGCAGCACGATCCGCACCACCGACAACATCACCGGCACCTCGACCAGCACGCCGACCACCGTCGCGAGCGCCGCGCCCGACTGAAACCCGAACAGCGCGATGGCCGCGGCGACCGCCAGCTCGAAGAAATTCGACGCGCCGATCAGCGCCGAGGGGCAAGCAACATTATGCGGCACCCCCAGCCTCCGGTTCAGCCAATAGGCGAGGCCGGCGTTGAGGTAGACCTGGATCACGATCGGCACCGCGAGCAGCACGATGACCAGCGGCTGGGAGACGATCTGGTCGCCCTGGAAACCGAACAGCAGCACCAACGTCGCCAGCAACGCCAGCAGCGAGACCGGCTGCAAGGCCTGTAAGACCTGCGCCAGCGCCGCCTCGCCCCCGCCCGCGAGCAGAGCACGCCGCCACAGCTGCGCCGCGACGACCGGCACGACGATGTAGAGGACAACGGACAGAAACAGCGTCGCCCAGGGCACGACGATCGACGACAACCCGAGCAGCAAGCCGACGATCGGGGCGAACGCGAACACCATGATCGTGTCGTTGAGCGCGACCTGGCTCAGGGTGAAGTTCGGCTCGCCATCGGTCAGGTTCGACCAGACGAACACCATCGCCGTGCACGGCGCCGCCGCCAACAGGATCAGCCCGGCGATGTAGCTGTCGATCTGACCGGCGGGGAGCAGCGGCCGGAACAGCCAGCCGATAAAAAGCCAGCCGAGCAGGGCCATGCTGAACGGCTTGACCAGCCAGTTGATCCCGACCGTGACGGCAATGCCGCGCCACTGCTCGGCGACCCGGTGCAGCGCGCCGAAATCGACCTTGAGCAGCATCGGCACGATCATCAGCCAGATCAGCACGGCGACCGGGATGTTGACCTCGGCGACGGTCAGCCGGCCGAGCAACTGGAACGGAGCCGGCGCGATCCGGCCGAGCACGATGCCGGCGACGATGCAGAGCGCCACCCACAGCGTCAGATACCGCTCGAAGACGCCGAGCCTTGGTGCGGCCGTGCGGCGGGCGATGTCCGTGGCAGAGCTCATCGTGCCGGCTCCCGAACGGCATCGCGGCCGATTTCATCGACATCGCGCTCGATCGCCAGCCGATCGAGCTTGTCGAGCGGCAAGGCCACAAACAGCTTGATCCGGTTCTCCAGCGCCAAATGCGCTTGGCGAAACGCCTCGCGCTGCGCCGCCTCGGTTCCTGCGACCGCTGCCGGGTCGGGCACGCCCCAATGCGCCGTCACCGGATTGCCCGGCCAGATCGGGCAGACCTCGCCCGCCGCCTGGTTGCAGACGGTGAAGACGAAATCCATCTCCGGCGCGCCAGGCTCGGCGAACACATCCCAGCTCTTGGAGCGAAGATGCGCGGTCGGAAGATGCAGCCGACCAAGCAGATCGAGCGCCAGCGGATGGATGCTGCCGCGCGGGAAGCTGCCCGCACTATGCCCCTTGAAGCGGCCCCGCTCCCAATGGTCGACCAGCGCCTCGGCGAGGATGCTGCGCGCCGAATTGCCGGTGCATAGGAACAAGACGTTGTAGGTTTTCATGCTGGACGAGCCGGAGTCAGGAAGAAGCGCAGCACGCCGCCTCGCCGGGAGCGGGCTTGCGCGCCTCGATGATGGCCGAGACGATGTAGTCCTCGATCCCGCGGCCCGGCGCCCATTGGCTGATCGGCTCCCGGCTCTCGGCTTTCGGGGTGACGCGCACCGCGGCGAAGCCGGCCGCGGCGAGCAGCGCCTCGATTTCGGTCGCCGGCGCGGCGCCGGCGACGCAGCCGCACAGCAGCGCGGGGTCGGCGCGCAGCGCTTCCGACCGCGGCCGGACATTGATCACGTCGGACACCGCCAGCCGCCCGCCCGGCTTCAGCACGCGGAATGCCTCGCGGAACACCTGCGCCTTGTCGGGGACCAGATTGATCACGCAGTTCGAGATGATCACGTCGGCGGTGTTGTCGGCGATCGGCAGGTGCTCGAGCTCGCCGAGACGGAACTCGACATTCGCCGCATCGATGGCGGCGGCATTGGCCCGCGCCTTGAGCAGCATCTCGTGGGTCATGTCGACGCCGATCACTCGGCCTCGGAGGCCGACCTGCTGCGCGGCGAGAAAGCAATCGAAGCCGGCGCCGCTGCCGAGGTCGACCACGACCTCGCCGGGCCGCATCGCCGCGATCGCCTGCGGATTGCCGCAGCCGAGGCCGAGATTGGCGCCCTCCGGCACCGCCGCCAGCTCCGCCTCGGAATAGCCGACGCGCCGCGCCTTGGCGGCGAAAGCTTCGTCCTGGGCCGGCCCGCAACATGCGGAGGCCGGGGCCGTTGCGCTGTTCGCCGCGATGCTGCCGTAGCGGTCGCGGACCATTTCCTTTACCTGGGCGTCGTCCATGGGAAATCTCCTTCGCTACGCGGCGGTGGTCTTGGTCGAGGGTCTCGCCAGGGCATCGGCGGGGCTGCAGGACGGGGCGCACGAGGCGCCCTGGCCGCAGCAATTCTCGGTGAGGTAGGCGAGCAGCCCGTTCATCGCGCCGTACTCGGCCGCGTAGAACAGGTTGCGGCCGAGCCGGCGCTGGGTGACCAGCCCAGCATGCGTCAGCTGTTGCAGGTGAAACGACAGCGACGAGGGCGGCACCGCCAGGCGCTCGGCGATGTTGCCCGCCGACATGCCGTCGGGGCCGCAGGTGACGAGCATCCGGAACAGTTGCAGCCGGGTTTCCTGCGCCAACGCTCCGAGGGCGGCGATCGCTTGCGGCTCTTCCATTGGCGCCTCCTGATTCGATATTTCTATATATATCGAATCATAGAAGGCTCAGCAAGCTAAAATTTATCCCGAATCGCCGGTGTCCGCGGTGAGGCCGGCGGCGGCGATCCCGGCCACCGCGCAGGCTTCGTCTTTCTCGGAGGTGTCGCCGCTGATCCCGACCGCGCCGACGATGTCGCCGTCGGCATCGCGGATCAGCACCCCGCCCGGCGCCGGGACGATGCGCCCGCCCGACGCCGCCATCAGCGCGCTCAGAAACAACCCGCCGCCGCCGGCCGCACGGCGGGCGAACTCGCGCCCGCCAAAGCCCATGCCGAGCGTGCCCCAGGCTTTGCCGGTGGCGATCTCAGTGCGGAGGATGCCGGATTTGTCCTCGCGCTTCATCGCCACCAGGTGCCCGCCGGCGTCGAGCACCACCACCGTCAGTGGGTGCAGGTTCAGCTCGCGGCCCTTGGCGAGCGCTTTGTCGACGATGATCGAAGCCTGGGCCAGCGTCACGTTAGCCATGGGCGTGCACCTTGATCGGGATGTTCAAAAGCCGCGCGGCGTTGCCGCCGAGGATCGCCTTGCGGTCGCCGTCGCTGAGCTTACCGGCACCCTCGACAAAGCCGATCGGATCGACCTCGCCCATGTCGAACGGATAGTCGGTACCCATCAGGATGTGGTCGGCGCCCCAGGTCTCGACCAGATATTCGAGCTGGTGGTGGCTGAACACCATGGTGTCGAAATAGAGCCGCTTCAAATACCAGGTCGGGTCATGGTGGATGCACTCGCAGGTATCGGGGCGGGCGGCCGCGGCGTGGTCGATGCGCCCCGAATAGGCCGGCAGGAACCCGCCGCCATGCGCGATCACCAGCTTCAAGCCCGGCAGCTGGTCGAGCACCCCGCCGAAGATCAAATGATGCACCGCCACCGTCGATTCGAGCGGGTTGCCGATCAAATTGCCGAGATGCCACGGTCCCATGCGGCTGGTTTCGGTAAACCCGGTCGGGTGCATGAACAGCACCAGGCCCAGCTCCTCGCATTTGGCGAAGACCGGGCGGAATTTCTCGGCCGACAGGTCCTCGCCCTGGACGCTGCCGGCGATCTCGATGCCGCGCAGGCCCAGCGATTTGTGCAGCCGCTCGAGCTCGGCGACCGCCAGCTCGGGCGCCTGGAACGGCACGGTGCCGAGACCGCAGAAGCGGTCGGGGTGCTTGCCGCAGATGTCGGCGATGTTGTCGTTGACCATGCGGGTCGCCTCGATCGCGAGGTCGGCCGGCAGCCCGTAATAGGTCTGGTCGGGCGAGGGCGACACCGCCTGCACGTCGATGCCCATCACATCCATGTCGCTGAGACGCTGCTCGAGCGACAGCAGCTGCGGCAGCACCCGCTCCTGATGCTCGGCGGTGGCGGCGGCGGTCGCCGGGCTGTCGTGGCGGTGGCGCGGGCTCGGCAAATTCGCCGCCCGCACCTTGTCGCGCGCCGGCTCGCACAGTGTGTGGCAATGGATGTCGACCGAGAACCATTTGCCGCGGGCATGCGCCGGCCCGGGAAACCGGCCGGGGATTTGGGCGCCGGGCGGCAGGCAGGTGAACAACATCGCTAAGCTCCTCTGTAAAATTTGCTGTCATTCTCGCGAAAGTGGGAACCCATGACCACGGACTTTGCCCAACCGGAGCTGCCCGTGCGCATGGGTTCCGGGTCTGGCCCCGCGGGCCGTCCATACATGACAAGACTAAGATACATTGGTCTGGCCTGATCGCAGCACTCGCCACACCCGTTCCGGGGTCGCCGGCATGTCGATCGCGGCGCCCGGCGGCAGCGCGTCGGCGACCGCGTTCATGACCGCGGCCAGCGAAGCGGTGGTGCCGGCCTCGCCGACGCCTTTGACCCCAAGCGGGTTGGTGGTGCACAGCACCGGATGCATGGCGCTGGTTATATCGGGCAGGTCGCCGGCGCGCGGCATCGCGTAGTCCATAAACGAGCCGGCGACGAGCTGGCCGCTGTCGTCGTCGTAATTGCCCCATTCGAGCAGCGCCTGGCCCGCCCCTTGCGCCACCCCGCCCTGCACCTGGCCCTCGACCAGCACTGGCTGCAGCACCCGGCCGCAATCGTCGACGCAGACATACGACGCCAATGTGACAGCGCCGCTGTCGGGGTCGATCTCGACCTCGGCGATGTGCACGCCGTTGGGGAAGGACGGGGCCGCGTCGTAAATGCTGCGCGTGTCGAGGCTGTCGCCCAAGGTTGCGGCGCGTTCGGCGAGCTCGAACAGCGCGATGTTGCGGTCGGTGCCGGCGATCTCGAACACCCCGTCGCGGTATTGGATGTCTTCTTCAGCGGCTTCGAGGACGTGCGTGGCGACCCGCCGGCCCTTTTCGATGATCTGGTCGATCGCCCCGGCCACCGCGCCGCCGACCGACATCGTCGAGCGCGAGGCGACCGCGCCGGCGCTCGGAACCTCGTGGTCGCTGTCGCCAATGGTGAAATCGACCCGGTCGACGGGGATGCCGAGCCGCTCGGCCACCAGCCGGCGATAGACCGTGCGGTGCCCCTGCCCGCTCGCCTGCACTCCGATCGCCAGCAGCAGCTTGCTCTGGCCGGGAAAGCTCATCGCCGCGCCCTCGCCCGGCTGGCCGCCGGCGATCTCCAGGAAGCAGGCGACGCCGAGGCCGCGTTTCTTCCCCGCCGCCTCGGACGTGGCTCTGCGCGCGGCGAACCCGGCGACATCGGCGCGGGCCAGCGCGGCATCGAGCACTGCCGCGAAATCGCCGCTGTCGTAGGTGGTGCCGACCGCGGTCTTGTACGGCATCTGCCTCGCCCCGATCAGGTTGCGCCGGCGGATGGCAATGCGGTCGATGCTGG
The DNA here is from genome assembly GCA_038228485.1 of Alphaproteobacteria bacterium. Taxonomy (GTDB): domain Bacteria; phylum Pseudomonadota; class Alphaproteobacteria; order ATCC43930; family CGMCC-115725; genus DATARH01. Next base: position 2,798 of record JBBRPG010000082.1, on the reverse strand, counting down.
TGACCCGCGCCGCCTCGTCGACCAGCCGTTCGAGCGCGTAATTCGCCTCGGGCCGCCCGGCGCCGCGGTAGGGCCCGGTCGGCACCGTGTTGGTGAACAGGCAGCGGATGCGCAGCCCGATCTTGGAAATGTCGTACATGCACGGCAGACAGCGGGCGAAATTGACGGTGGCGATAAACGCCCCATGCGAGGTCTGGTAGGCGCCGAGGCTGGCGAGCACGTCTACATCAAGAGCAAGAAACCGCCCGTCGGCATCCAGCGCCAGCGCCGCCTCGATCAGCGTATCGCGCGCCTGGTTGTCCGAGAGAAACCCCTCCTGCCGGGTCGAGCGCCAGCGCACCGCACGACCGACCTGCTTCGCGGCCAGCATCAGCGCCGGGTATTCGGGGTAGTTCGAGGTGCGCATCCCAAACGCGCCGCCGACATCGCCGGTAAGCACCCGCACTTGTTCGGCCGGCACGCCCATCGTGCGGGCGAGGTGCTGGCGCATCACGAAGGTGCTTTGCGAGCCGACATGGATGACGTAGCGCCCATCCTTAGCGTCGTATTCGGCGAGCGCGCCGCGCGGCTCCAGCGGCGCCATGACGACGCGCTGGTTGACCAGACGCACCCGCGCGACATGCGCCGCGCCCGCGAAGATGCGGTCGAGCTCGGCGCGGCCTTCGGCGCCGGCCGGATAGGGCTGCCAGTCGGCCGCGACATTGCCCGGCGCCTCGGGCCAGAGCTGCGGCGCGCCCGGCAAGGCGGCGCGGGCGAGGTCGGTCACCGCCTCGCGCGGCGCGTAATCGACCTCGACCAGCTCGGCCGCGTCGCGCGCCGCCGCTTCGGTCTCGGCGACGACGAGCGCCACCGCGTCGCCGACGTGGCGCGCGACCTCGCCGGCGAGCGACGGCCGGTGCGGCAGCACCATCGGCGTGTTCGGGATCGGCGCCGCAATCGTCACGTTGCCGATGCCGGCGGCGTCGAGATCGGCCGCAGTCAGCACCGCCAGCACGCCGGGATAGGCCCGCGCCGCCGCAGCCTCGACGCCGCGGATGTCGGCGAAGGCATGCGGCGAGCGTACGAACACGCCCCAGGCCCCGCCTGCCGCCGCCTCGTCGTCGAGGAACCGGCCGCTCCCCGTCAGCAGCCGGCGATCCTCGTCACGCGGCTCGAACAACCCATCCATCTCATGCTTCGCCGGCGCCATCGGCTGAGCATACACAAGCACCGCCGGAAGAACCGCACCGCCGATCCGGGGCGCAGCCGATACTTTGTAAGCGTATGTAAACCATTCTTCCTCAGCTTGCGTGACGTGTGCTTCCGTACGGGAGCGCACAAAACACGCGCGCAAGGGGCATCGCGTCATGTTGTTGGGAAATGGTCGTGGCGCGCGGGATCGGGACCGTGGAAGAAGTTCTGAGCGCGCTGCAGCGCCAGAGCGTCCAAGGCGGCCATCTCGGCGCCCACCTGATCGCGCTGGGGGTCATGACGCCGCTGGAGCTGTCCACTCTGCTGGTGGAGCAAAACGACGCCCGGACCACGCTGCCCTTTTGCGAACGAACGCTGACCCGCTGGGAAAGCGAGTTCGGCCTGCATCATGCGGCCACGGCGCGGGCTCGGTGCAATCTGGCCCACGCGCTATTGTCCGCCGGACAAGCCAAGGAAGCGCTGGCGGCAAGCCAAATGGCCTTCACTGCGCTCCGCGCGACCTACGGCGACGATCATGTGTATTAGTTCAAATTTAATCTGACAGTCGTTGTTGGTTTCCGAAGCGGAGCGGGAGGGCGGGTCGCGTTTCTCACCGAGAGCTGGTACCGCGGCCCGCCCTGCGGCGGGATGGAGATCATGATATGACCCAGGAACAGAAGATTATCCGAGTAAAGGCGGGGCTGCTGGAATTGGCCAAGCAGCTGGGCAATGTCAGCCAAGCCTGCAAGATGATGGGCTACAGCCGAGACAGCTTCTACCGGTTCAAGGAGCTGTACGACAAAGGCGGCGAATTGGCGCTGCAGGAGATCAGCCGACGCAAGCCGATCCTGAAGAACCGTACGCCGATCGAGATCGAGGAGGCGGCGGTCGCGCTGGCGATTGAGCAACCCGCCTGGGGCCAGGTGCGGGTCTCGGACGCGCTCAAGCGGCGCGGTCTGTCGATTTCGCCTGCTGGGGTGCGCTGCGTGTGGCAGCGCCACGATCTGGCCTCGATGAAGCAGCGTCTCAAGGCGCTCGAAACCAAGGTGGCGCAGGACGGCATTCTCTTGACCGAAGCCCAGATCGCCGCGCTCGAGAAAGCCAAGGCCGACAAGGAGGCGCATGGCGAATTCGAGAGCGAGTGCCCCGGTTACTGCGGGGCGCAGGATACCTTCTATGTCGGCACGCTGAAGGGGGTGGGGCGGATCTACCAGCAGACCTTCATCGACACCTACGCCAAGGTCGCCTTCGCCAAGCTATACGATCGCAAGACCCCGATTACCGCGGCGGAGATCCTCAACGATCGGGTGGTGCCGTTCTATGACGAGCACGGCATCCCGCTGTCGCGGGTGCTCACCGACCGCGGCACCGAGTTCTGCGGCAGCGAGAGCCACGAGTACGAACTCTATCTCGCGGTCGAGAACATCGACCATACCCGCACCAAGGCCAAGAGCCCGCAGACCAACGGCATCTGCGAGCGCTTCCATCGCACCGTGCTCGACGAGTTCTATCGGGTGGCGTTCCGCAAGAAGATCTACCGGACAATCGACGAGCTGCAGACCGATCTCGATGCCTGGATCGCCGGCTACAATGAGCAACGCTCCCATCAGGGACGGTGGTGCTTCGGC
>JBBRPG010000081.1:0-17496 GCA_038228485.1 Alphaproteobacteria bacterium | reverse complement strand
GTCGTCGCCGTCGGCGAGGATCAGTAGCAGGTTAGGCCGGCGGTCGAAGGCCTGCGAATAGGCGAAAAACCCTGACAGCACGGCCAGCGCCGAATCGGCCTTTCCGGTCAGCGCGCCGTAGATGACGATCCCGGTGCCCTGTGCGTCCCGCATGATCTGCACGCCGGTCGGCAGCAAAGAGCGCGCGACGGGCGTTACCCCGCTGGGCGGCGGGATGGGGACGATAGTCTGGCCCGCTTCCGGCGCCGGCGGGATGGTGACGAGCGGCAATCGCTGGGTGCTGCGCACCTGCGCCCCGGCCGAGGCCGCGAGCAGCAGCGCGGCGGCAAGCGCCGCGCCGATCCGCCGCGCGCCGGCGGCAAATGCCATCGACACCGCAGTTTACTCGGCAGCCCGGGCCCGCTCGCGCAGGACGAATTTTTGGATCTTGCCGGTCGAGGTCTTGGGCAGCGGGCCGAACACCACCGTGCGCGGCGCCTTGAAATGTGCCATGCGGGTGCGGCAAAAGCCGATGATGTCGTCGGCGGCCGCCGCCCCGTCCTGCTTCAGGGTCACGAACGCGCAGGGGGTCTCGCCCCAGCGCTCGTCGGGTTTGGCGACCACCGCGGCTTCGAGCACGGCCGGGTGGCGGTAGAGCACGTCCTCGACCTCGATCGTCGAGATGTTCTCGCCGCCGGAGATGATGATGTCCTTGGAGCGGTCCTTGATCTCGATATAGCCGTCGGGATGGGCGACGGCGAGGTCGCCCGAATGGAACCAGCCGCCGGCAAACGCCTCCTCGGTCGCGGCCGGGTTCTTGAGGTAGCCCTTCATCACGATGTTGCCGCGCATGAACACTTCGCCCATCGTTTCGCCGTCTTGCGGCACGGGGGCAAGGGTGTCCGGGTCGGCGACCATCAGCCCGTCGAGCACCGGGTAGTTGACCCCCTGGCGCGATTTGAGCCGCGCCCGCTCGTCGGCGGGCAGCGCGTCCCACTCGTCGTGCCAGGCGCAGATCACCGCCGGCCCGTAGACCTCGGTCAGCCCGTAGACATGGGTGATCTGAAAGCCTTTTGCCTCCATGCCCTGGATCACCGCGGCCGGCGGCGCGGCGCCGGCGGTCATCATCTTTACCTGCCGCGGCAGCACGCGGCCCTCGGCGGCGCGGTCGTTGAGCAGCATGTTCATCACCACCGGCGCGCCGCACAGATGGGTGACGCCGTCGCGCTCGATCGCATCGTAGATCGCGCCGGCCTCGATCCGCCGCAGGCACACATGCGTCCCGGCCAGCGCGGTCACCGTCCACGGAAAGCACCAGCCGTTGCAATGAAACATCGGCAACGTCCACAGATAGGCCGGATGCTGCTGCATCCCCCAAACCAGGATGTTGCCGAGCGCGTTCAGGTAGGCGCCGCGGTGGTGATAGACCACGCCCTTGGGGTTGCCGGTGGTGCCCGAGGTGTAGTTGAGCGCGATCGCGTCCCATTCCTCGCGCGGCAGGATCTCGGTGAAATCGGGGTCGCCGGTGGCGAGGAACGCCTCGTAATCCATATTGCCGAGCCGCTCGCCCTCCTTAATTCCAAGGGGTGCGGCCGGGTCGACGACGTCGATTACCAACGGCTTGTCGTCGAGTTGCGCCAGCGCCGCCTTGATCACCGGCGCGAACTCGCTGTCGGTGATCAGCACCTTGGCTTCGCCGTGCTTGAGGATAAAGGCGATGGTGTCGGCATCGAGCCGGATGTTGAGCGCGTTGAGCACCGCGCCGGCCATCGGCACCCCGAACGTTGCCTCGAAACCTTCCGGCAGGTTAGGCGACATCACCGCGACGGTGTCGCCGCGCCCGACCCCGTGGCGTTTCAGGGCCGAGGCGAGGCGGCGGCAGCGCTCGTAGGTTTCCTGCCAGGTCTGGCGCCGCTCGCCATAGATCACCGCGATGCGCCGTGGGTAGATTTCGGCGCTGCGGCGCAGGAACCCGATCGGCGACAGCGGCACGAAGTTGGCCGCGTTCTTGTCGAGCCCCTCGGCGTAGGGGTTGCCGGCAGGGGCGGCCATCCTCAACTGCCGACCGGAAGGTTGGCCGGACGCGGGCCCGGGTAGTGCTCCTTCGCCGTGCTGACGCCGAGCCACGGATGCATTGCATCCTCGTAGGAGGAGTAGATCGGCGGCGGAAAGTTCGCATCGGCAAAGCAGCCTACCGCGATCCCGTAATGATCGGGACCGCGGTCGCCTTCCCAAAAGACGCTGGTGCCGCAGTTCGGGCAGAAATGGAAACGGATCTCGAACCCGCTGTCCGCCATGCGGCCGTAGATCTTTTTCTCGCCTACGATCCCCACCTGGCTTTTCAGCCAGCGCGAGCCGGAATGGACCACCGCGCCGGTGCGCCGCTGGCAGGATTTGCAATGGCAGACATAGACGCGCTCAGGCTCGCCGGCGGCGATCGCCTTTAGCTGGCCGCAATGGCATTCGGCTACGCGCTCCATGCCCATCCTCCCCAAGGTTCTCGCGGCATTTTCCTCTCCCGGCCCAAGGGTGTCGAGCCGTTTGGCGACGGCCTGTCACCGCCAACGGCTCGCGAGCTGCCTCGGCTTGTGGTAGTTGAAGGCATGAGTTCGGATCGCGAAACCCTCCAGGATTTTCTCAGCCTCTACCGGCGAGCGTTCGAAGAGTACGGGACGCATGCCTTGTGGAATAGCCGGGCGCTCGATCGGCCGACGCGCGAGGACGCGCTGGCGGTAGCTCGCGCGTTGCGGGTTCATGGGAATTTGGCTGCGCGCCGCCTAGCAGAGCAGTTGGAATTCGCTTGCCGTGCCGCTCTCTAAAATCCAGACCGATATTTTGGGAATAATTGCCCAGCGCCGGGACCCGGAAAGCTACGTTGCCGGCGCCACGCCGTTAAATCGCCACACGACGCGCTTCTCCCAGGACATCGACCTTTTTAACGACAGGGAGGAAAAAGTCGCGGAAACCGCCGAAGCGGACGCCTCTGCTCTCGGCACGGCGGGATATCGGGTGACGTGGCTTCGCCGTCTTCCGATGATCCATACGGCGGAAATAACCAAGGATGGAGTCGGCACCCGGCTGGAATGGGTGGTCGATAGCGACTATCGGTTTTTTCCAACCATGAAAGACGAGGCTTTTGGCTTTGTCCTGCATCCTGTCGACTTGGCGATAAACAAGGTCATGGCGGCGGCCGGGCGTCGTGAGGTGCGTGACATCGTCGATCTAGTTGTGATCCACGAGAAAATCTTGCCGCTTGGGGCCTTGATCTGGGCGGCTGTCGAGAAATCCCCCGGCTTCACGCCGGAGGGTCTGATCGCCGAAATACGGCGCAATCTCCATCACCCGAGAGGCGAGTGGAACAGATTGGCGTTCAGCGAGCCCATCGATCCTGTGCTCGTCGTAGGTCGCGTTCGCGGCGCCCTGGACGAGGCGGAGGCGTTCGTCGTTCGCATGCCGACCGATAAAATCGGTCTGCTCTTCCTGCGGGACGGCGTGGTGGTGCAGCCCGATCCCGATCGGCTCGATGACTATGAAACTCACGCCGGCCGCCGCGGCGGCCAGTGGCCGAGCGATCCCGAGATCACGCGCGCGATGCTGAAGCGGTATACCCGGTAATATAAGCGGGTAATCGTCGGGGAGGCCTTATCGATGGGATACGCCGAGACCTATCGCCGCTCGCTGGAGCAGCCGGAGGAATTTTGGGCCGAGGCGGCCGCGGCGATCGATTGGGACAAAGGCTGGGACCGGGTGCTCGACGACAGCCGCAAGCCGTTTTACCGCTGGTTCCCGGGGGCGCGGCTCAACACCTGCTGGAATGCGCTCGACCGCCATGTGGCCGCCGGCAACGGCGAGCAGGTGGCCCTGATTTACGACAGCCCGGTCACCGATACGGTCGCCTCGATCACCTACCGCCAATTGCGCGATCGGGTGGCGCGCGTCGCCGGCGCGCTGAAAGGGCTCGGCGTCGAAAAGGGCGATCGGGTGCTGATCTACATGCCGATGGTGCCCGAGGCCGCGATCGCGATGCTCGCCTGCGCCCGCATCGGCGCCATCCATTCGGTCGTGTTCGGCGGGTTTGCCGCGCATGAGCTGGCGACGCGCATCGACGATGCCAAGCCGCGCGTCATCCTCACCGCGTCGTGCGGGGTCGAGGTCAATCGGGTCGTCCCCTACAAGCCGCTGCTCGACGCCGCGATCGAGGAGGCGCGCTCGAAGCCCGCAAGCTGTGTCGTGCTGCAGCGGCCGATGTGCCGGGCCGAGATGACCCGCGGCCGCGACCACGATTGGGACGAGCTCGAAGCCGCCGCGCGGCCAGCCGATTGCGTGCCGGTGCTGGCGACCGATCCGCTCTATATCCTCTACACCTCGGGCACCACGGGCATCCCCAAGGGCGTGGTGCGCGACAATGGCGGCCATGCGGTCGCGCTCCATTGGTCGATGCGCAACATCTACGGGGTCGCGCTCGACGAGGTGTTCTGGACCGCCAGCGATGTCGGCTGGGTGGTCGGGCATTCGTACATCGTCTACGCGCCGCTGATCTACGGCTGCACCTCGGTGCTGTACGAGGGCAAGCCGGTCGGCACCCCCGACGCCGGCGCGTTCTGGCGGGTCATCGAGCAGCTCCGGGTGCGGGTATTCTTCACCGCCCCGACCGCGTTCCGCGCGATCAGGCGCGAGGACCCCGACGGCAAGCTGATCCGCGCCCGCGACCCGTCGGCTTTCCGCGCGCTATTTCTCGCCGGCGAGCGCGCCGATCCGCCGACCGTCGCCTGGGCCGAGGAAATGCTCAAAGTGCCGGTGATAGACCATTGGTGGCAGACCGAGACCGGCTGGCCGATCGGCGCCAATTGCCTGGGGATCGAGCAACTGCCGGTCAAGCCCGGCTCGTGCACCAAGGCGGTGCCGGGCTGGGACGTGCGGGTGCTGGAGGCCGAGGCGGTCGGCGAGGCGCGCGAGATCGAGGCCGGTGAGATCGGCGCCATCGCGATCAAGCAGCCGCTGCCGCCGGGCGCCTTGCCGACGCTGTGGCAGGCCGACGACCGCTATGTCGAGTCGTACCTCGCCGCCTATCCCGGCTATTACCAGACCGGCGATGCCGGGTTTATCGATGCGGACGGCTATATCCAGGTGATGACCCGCACCGACGACATCATCAACGTCGCCGGCCACCGGCTCTCGACCGGCGGGATGGAGGAGGTGCTGGCGGCGCACCCGGATGTCGCCGAATGCGCGGTGATGGGCGTCGCCGACGCGCTCAAGGGCCAGGTGCCGCTGGGGCTGCTGGTGCTGAAATCCGGGGTGGCGCGCGCATCGTCCGAGATCGAAGCCGAGGCGGTGGCGCTGGTGCGCGAGCGCATTGGCCCGGTCGCCAGCTTCAAGGCGGCGCTGGTGGTGGAGCGCCTGCCCAAGACCCGCTCAGGCAAGATCCTGCGGGGTACGATGCGCGCCATCGCCGACGGCGAAGACTACCGAATGCCGGCAACGATCGACGACCCCGCGATCCTCGATGAAATCGCCGAGAGCCTGCGGCGGGCGGGGTATGGGAAATAGTGCTCTTTCTTCGTATTGGCGCGCCACCGTTTCCCTCGCGCCGGTCGCATAGTTGGAATCCCTGAAGCGCCGGCGTATCTATTGAGGCGAAAGGAATAGTGGTGAGCGACGAACGCACCGAACCCGTCATCGATCTGGCTTATATCGGCCGCGCACTGCAGCGGTTGACCGACGATATGGCGGCGTCGCGCGCCGAAATGCGTGTCCAGACGGCCATGATAGCGCGACAGGATTCAGCGCTTGCCCGTTTCGGGGCTGACGTTGTCTCGCAGGACGCCACAGCGAACGCGATGCTGGAACAGCTCCGTGCGATGGTGGCCCAACATCAGCGCACAGCCGATCGAGTTCGCAGGCTCGAAGAAGAACGAAGCTAAGCTAAACTAAACCGCCTTCTCGATCTGCTTGAGCACCGCGTCGCCCATCTCGCGCGTCGAGAAGCGCGCTGCTGCCGCGGTGGCGATGTCGCCGGTGCGGGCGCCGGCGCCGAGCGCGTCGCGCACCGCGTTCTCGACCAGATCGGCCTCGTCGCCGAGGTCGAACGAATAGCGCAGCATCATCGCGAACGAGAGGATGCAGGCGAGCGGGTTGGCGATGCCTTTGCCGGCGATGTCGGGGGCGCTGCCGTGCACCGGCTCGTAGAGGGCCATGCGCCGCCCCTGCGCGTCGGCCGCGCCGAGCGACGCCGACGGCAGCATGCCGAGCGAGCCGGTCAGCATCGCTGCGCAGTCGGACAGGATGTCGCCGAACAGATTGCTGGTGACGATGACGTCGAACTGCTTCGGCGTGCGCACCAGCTGCATCGCGCAATTGTCCGCGTACATGAACGACAGCTCGACATCGGGGTAGTCGGGGCGCACCCGGTTGGCGACCTCGCGCCACAGGATGCCCGACTCCATGACATTGGCCTTGTCGACCTCGGTGAGGCGCTTTTGCCGTTTGCGCGCCAGCTCAAAGGCGGCGCGGACGACGCGCTCGATCTCGTGCTCGGTGTAGGTTTCGGTGTTGATGCCGCGGCGGGTGCCGTCGGGCATGGTCTCGATCCCGCGCGGATCGCCGAAATAGATGCCGCCGGTCAGCTCGCGCACGATCAGCAGGTCGAGGCCCGCGACCAGCTCGGGCTTGAGGCTCGAGGCATCGGCCAGCGCCTCGAACACCACCGCCGGGCGGAGGTTGACGAAGAGGTCCATTTCCTTGCGCAGCTTCAAGAGGCCGCGCTCGGGCTGCAGTTCGAACGGCAAGGTCTCATATTTCGGCCCGCCGACCGAACCGAACAGCACCGCGTCCGCCGCCTTGGCCCGCGCCAGGGTCGCGTCGGTCAGCGGCGTGCCGTCGGCGTCGTAGGCCGAGCCGCCGACCAGCCCTTCGCTGACCTCAAAGCTGGCGATGCGGCGCTTGTCGAAGAACTCCATCACGCGCATCACCTCGCGCATGATCTCGGGGCCGATGCCGTCGCCGGGGAGGACGAGGACTTTGCGGTTGGAATGGGTTTGGGCCATTTGATGCAATGCTTTCGGTTGTACTCAGGGGCAACCTGCGTCCTTCGAGACGCGCCTATCGGCGCTCCTCAGGATGAGGGCGTATCGATGATGGCATCAAGAAAGAACCTCACCCTGAGGTGCTTTGCGAAGCGAAGCCTCGAAGGACGCGGAGGCGCCTATCCAGCCGACAGCCGCTACGCGGGTGCCTTCTGGGTCATGCCGAACTGCCACGGGCGTTGCAGCCGCAGCTTTTCCTCATAGGAGCCGATCTCCTTGTCCTTCTGCTCGGTGAGGCCGATGTCGTCGAGCCCGTTGAGCAGGCAATTCTTGCGGAAGGCATCGACCTCGAAATGCACCTTCTCGCCGTCGGGGCGCGAGATCGTCTGGTTTTCGAGATCGATCGTCATTACCGCGTTGGCGCCTTTCTTGGCGTCTTCCATCAGCTCGTCGGCGACTTCTTTGGGCACCTTGATCGGCAAAATGCCGTTCTTGAAGCAGTTGTTATAGAAAATGTCGGCAAAGCTCGGCGCGATGACGCAGCGTATGCCGTAATCCAATAGCGCCCAAGGCGCGTGCTCGCGGCTCGAGCCGCAACCGAAATTCTCGGCGCCGACCAGGATTTTGGCGTTGCGGTAGGGTGCCTGGTTGAGCACGAAATCCGGGTTCTCCGAGCCGTCCGGCTTGAAGCGGATTTCCTGAAACAGCCATTGCGATAAGCCCGTACGCTTGATCGTCTTCAGATAGATCGCCGGAAAGATCTTGTCGGTGTCGAGATTGTGGATCGGCAGCGGCGCCGCGACGCCGGTCAGGGTGGTGAACTTGTCCATCTGGATTCTCCTGATTACTCGATCGCGGTCGCGGGTTCCTTCGTCCGCGCCATGACGTTCCCGGCGGCCGTCGCGACCGCGCGGCCCACCGCTCGGTCAAGGCCGAGCCGAAACGACCCGGCCGCGATATCCCGGATCAGTTGGGCTTCTCCGTCGGCGCCCCAATCCGAATCCGGATCAAAGCAGCTCGTAAGATGGTGCAGCCATTCGTTGATCTGCCAGGCGCGATCGGCATGCAGGTCCAAAATTGGCCGATCGATCAGTGCTACCCGCATGTCGACCGTTAAGCTATGCGAAAAGACGCTGAGAAATGCCCTTCGCACGTCTTCCGGCTGGCTAACGTAGTTAGCCAGCACGTTGTCGAGATCAAAGGGTTTCGGAGTTACCACCTTACCACTCGTATATTGCACCGATGACCCGCGCAGCATAAGGCGATTGTCTTGGCGTTTACTCATCCTGGTTTTCTCGCGGCAAATCGCTCACCGGATAACCTCGTTCTTCCAAGACTTTAATCCGCGTGTTGCCCTGATAGACCCGGCCATCGCGCGTGACGATCAGCGGCGATTTTGTCGTAGGTCCCGGCCGCAACGACTCGACGATCTCTTCCGTCGTTCTGGTGCGGTGGTATTCGAGGCTCCGTCGGGCGTCGCCAATTTCCTCATATACGCTCTCATGAATACGCCGCAGCGGCGGCTTTTGTCCGCCGCTGCGCATGGCCTCAGCCCATCTGGCGCACGTCGCTGAGGTGGCCGGTGACGGCGGCGGCGGCGGCCATTGCCGGGCCCATCAAATGCGATTTGGCGTTCTTGCCCTGGCGGCCTTCGAAATTGCGGTTGGAGGTGGTCGCCACGCGCTCGCCGTTCATCGCCTTGTCGTCATTCATCGACATGCACATCGAGCAGCCCGCCTCGCGCCACTCGAACCCGGCTTCGAGGAAGATGCGGTCGAGCCCTTCCTCCTCGGCCTGGTGCTTGACGTGGCCGGAGCCCGGCACGACCAGCGCCGTGACCCCGTCGGCGACCTTGCGGCCCTTGGCGATCGCGGCGGCGGCGCGCAAATCCTCGATGCGGCTGTTGGTGCACGAGCCGATAAAGACGCGCTGCACCGGCACGTCGGCCAGCAAGGTGTTGGGCTTCAGCTGCATGTATTGCAGCGCGCGCTCGACCGCCGCGCGCTTCAGCGGGTCGTCGATCTGCGCCGGATCGGGCACCCGGCCGGTGACCGGCGCCGCCTGCTCCGGATTAGTGCCCCAGGTGACGTGCGGGGCAATGTCGGCGGCGACGAGATGGGCCTCCTGATTGTATTTTGCGCCGGGGTCGGAGGGCAGGGTGCGCCAATAGGCGGAGGCCTGCTCCCAGGCGGCGCCCTTCGGCGCGTAGGGCCGGCCCATGACATAGGCGATGGTCTTTTCGTCGGGGGCAACGAGGCCCGCGCGGGCGCCGGCCTCGATCGACATGTTGCACACGGTCATGCGGCCTTCCATCGACATGTCGCGGAAGGTGCTGCCGGCGTATTCGAAGACATGCCCGGTGCCACCGGCGGTGCCGATCTTGGCGATGATCGCGAGGATCACGTCTTTCGGGCTGACCCCGGCGCCGAGCGCGCCGCTGACGTCGATCAGCATGTTCTTGGCCGGGGCCTGGATCAGCGTCTGGGTGGCCAGCACATGCTCGACCTCCGACGTGCCGATGCCGAACGCGAGCGCGCCCATCGCGCCGTGCGTCGCGGTGTGGCTGTCGCCGCAGACGATGGTCATGCCGGGCTGCGAGAGGCCCTGCTCCGGCCCGATGACATGGACGATGCCCTGGTCGAGGCTGGTGATCGGGAAATAGGGGACGCCGAATTCCTTGACGTTGCGCTCAAGCACCTCGACCTGCAGCTTGGAGTCCGGCTCGGTAATCCCGGCGACCCCCGCGCTGCGGTTGACCGTCGGGATGTTGTGGTCGGCCACGGCCATCGTCGCGTCGGGGCGGCGGACCTTGCGCCCGGCGAGCTTTAGCCCTTCGAAGGCTTGCGGGGTGGTCACCTCATGGATCAGGTGCAGGTCGATATAGATGAGGAACGTGCCTTCGCCTTGCGGGGCGATGACATGGGCGTCCCAGATCTTGTCGAACAGGGTGCGGGGTTGTGGCATCGTACTACTCCCGAAAAATCAGGCTCGCGGAATCAGGACTTGGCTTCGGCGGCAGCGGCGGCTTCGTCCTCGCGCCGGATGCTGTCGCGCGAGCGCTCGGCGATGCGGGCCGACCTGCCGGTGCGGCCGCGCAGATAATAGAGCTTGGCGCGCCGCACCGCGCCGCGGCGCACCACCTCGATCAGGGTGATGCGCGGTGAATGCAGCGGGAAGATGCGCTCGACCCCCTCGCCGTAGGAGATCTTGCGCAAGGTGAAGTTCGAGTTCAGCCCGGCATTCTTGCGGGCGATGCAGACGCCCTCGAACGCCTGGATGCGCTCGCGCTCGCCTTCGACCACTTTGATGCTGACGCGCACCGAGTCGCCGGGCTGAAAGCGGGGGACCGGGCGGGTTGCGACAAGCTTCGCCATCTGCTCGGCTTCGAGCGTTTGCAACAGGTTCATCTCAGACCTCCCGTCCGCTGCCGGTGCTTTCCGGCTCCGCGGCGCAATAGCGTTCCCACAAATCGGGTCGGCGCTGCCGGGTCAGCAGCTCCGCCTGGGCCCGGCGCCAGGCGCGGACCCGTCCATGATCGCCCGACACCAGCGTGTCGGGAACAATGCGGCCGTGCCAGACGGCCGGCCTGGTATAATGCGGATATTCGAGTAGACCCGCGGCAAAGCTTTCCTCGTCGAGCGTCTCGGCCGAGCCGACCACGCCGGGCAGCAGCCGCACGCAGGCGTCGATCAGGGCGATCGCCGCCGGTTCGCCGCCCGACAGCACAAAATCGCCGAGGCTGACTTCTTCGACCGCGTTTTTTTCCAACACCCGCTCATCGACCCCCTCGAACCGGCTGCAGATCAGACGCACGCCCGGTCCCGCTGCCAGCTCGCGTACCCGCGCCTGGTCGAGCGGCTTGCCGCGCGGCGACAGGTTGATCAGCGGCCCGACCCCGCCGCTGCCGGCAATCGCCGCGTCGAGCACATCCGGCCGCAGCACCATGCCCGGCCCGCCGCCGAACGGCGCGTCGTCGACCGAGCGGTGCTTGTCGGTGGCGAAGTCGCGGATATCGACCGTGTCGAGCCGCCACAGCCCAGCCTTGAGCGCCCGGCCTGCCAGCGAATGGGCGAGGGGGCCCGGCAGCATCTCGGGAAAGATCGTGAGGACGGTGGCATGCCACATCACGCCATCTCCCCTTGCGGTTCCTTAGCCGGGTGGCGGCGCGGCGAGTCGATCAGCCCCTCGGGGGGGTCGATCACCACGCGGCGGCCGGCGAGGTCCACCACTGGAACCGCGGCGCGCGTGAACGGCACCAGCACCGGCTGACCTCCGTGGACGCTCCCTTCGCGGGCGATCTCCAGCATGTCGCCGGCGCCGAAATCGTGCACTGCGATGATTTTGCCGACCGGCGCACCGTCCTCCAGCACCGCCGCAAGCCCGATCAAGTCGGCGTAGTAGAACTCGTCCTCGCCGGGCGGCGGCAAGGCCGCGCGCGGCAGATACAGGCGCAGGCCGCGTAATGTTTCGGCGCGGTCGCGGTCGGCGATGCCGGCCAGTTTGGCGATGATCATGCCATCGCCCTTGGCGGCGCCGATCACCTGCAGCTTGAAGTGGCGCGCGCCGGCCTCGTCTTCGAGCGCGCCGTAGCCGGCGATTGCCGCGGGCTCGTCGGTAAAGCTCTTGATCCGCACCGCGCCGCGCACCCCATGCGGCGCGCCGACCACCCCGAGGCAGACGCGATTGGTCGGAGCAGCGGCCGATCCCTCCAGCTCTGTCATTCCGGGAACGCCTGCAGGGCGAGACTCGGAACCCATGAACACCGGCTCGCGCCCATCGGGCCCAAGTCCGTGTTCATGGGTTCCGGGCTCATCGCTGTGCGATGCCCCGGAATGACGGCGGGAGGACATGGTCAGGCGGACCTAGGCCGGGCCCGCGGCGGCGCCGGCGGCTTCCTCGGCGGCCTTGGCGCGCTCCTGCGCTTTCTTCTTGGGCGCCGATTTGGTCGGGGTCTCGCGGTATTCCGGCTTGGCGATCAGCCCGGCATTGCCGAGAAAGCGGGCGACCCGCTCGGTCGGCTGCGCGCCGACCCCGAGCCAATGCTTCAGCCGCTCTTCCTTTAAGGTGATGCGGTCGGCATGGTCGCGCTCCAGCATCGGGTTGTAGGTCCCGACCTTCTCGATAAAGCGGCCGTCGCGCGGGCTGCGCGCGTCGGCGATGACGATGCTGTAGAACGGCCGCTTTTTCGCGCCGCCGCGCGCCAGGCGGATTTTCAAGCTCATGCCAAACCTCTCGTCATGTGTAGGGCGGAAAAGCGAAGCGACTTCCGCCAACCCTCGCGATATTGGCGGATGGCGCTGCGCTTATCCGCCCTACGTTCCGTTGTCACCGGCCGCCCGGCATCAGCGCCGAGAGCCCGTGCCGCATCATTCCCCTCTGCCCGAGCTTCTTCATCCGCTTCATCATCCCGGACATGTCCTGATATTGCTTCATCAGCCGGTTGACCTCCGGCACCGTCGCACCCGCGCCGGCAGCAATGCGGCGGCGGCGCGAGCCGTTCAAGAGGTTAGGGTTTTTGCGCTCGGATTTGGTCATCGACGAGATGATCGCCTCCTGCCGCTTGACGATGGTCTCGTCGATATTGGCCGCGTCGATCTGTTTCTTGATCTTGCCGATGCCGGGCAGCATGCCGAGCATGCTCGACATCCCGCCCATGCGGCGCAGCTGACGCAGCTGGCCGGCGAGGTCGTCGAGGTCGAAATTGCCCTTTTGAAGCTTGGCGGCGAGTTTCTTGGCCTCATCCTCATCGGCGGTCTCGGCGGCGCGCTCGACCAGGCCGACCACATCGCCCATGCCGAGGATACGGCCGGCGATGCGCTCGGGATGGAATTGCTCGAGCGCGTCGATCTTTTCGCCGGTGCCGATAAAGACGATCGGCTTGCCGGTGATCGCGCGCATCGACAAGGCGGCGCCGCCGCGTGCGTCGCCGTCGACGCGGGTGAGGATGATGCCGGTGACCCCGGCGCGCTCGCCGAACGCCTTGGCGACGTTGACTGCGTCCTGGCCGGTCATCGCATCGGCGACAAGGATCGTCTGGTGCGGCGTCGCCGCGTCGCGCACCGCGGCGACTTCGAGCATCAGCTCCTCATCGACATGGAGCCGGCCCGCAGTGTCGTACATGACCACGTCGTAGCCTTCGCGGCGGGCGACATCGAGCGCCCGGCGGGTGATAGCCACCGGCCGCTCGCCGGCGACGACCGGCAAAGTAGCGACGCCGGTTTGCTTGCCGAGCTGGGCCAATTGCTCCTGCGCCGCCGGCCGCTGCACGTCGAGCGAGGCCATCAGCACCTTTTTGCGCTCGCGGTTTTTGAGGCGCAGCGCGATCTTGGCGGCGGTCGTCGTCTTGCCGGAGCCCTGCAGCCCCACCAGCATGATGCCGACCGGCGAGGGCGCGTTGAGGTCGAGCCCGCCTTGTCCGATCGCCGGCTCGCCGGCGAGGGTCTCGACCAGATGGTCGTGAACGATCTTGACCACCATCTGGCCGGGCGTGACCGAGCGGACGACATCCTGTCCGACCGCCTTTTCGCGCACCGCGGCGATGAAGTCGCGCACCACCGGCAGCGCGACATCGGCCTCCAGAAACGCGATCCGGATCTCGCGCATCGCCGCGCCGACATCGTCCTCGCTGAGCGCGCCGCGCCCGCGCAGCCGGTCGAAAATCTCGCCGAGACGATTGCTGAGGGTGTCGAACATGCGGCCTACCGCGGCTCCAATGCGTTACGGGCCGGCGCGCGACACTCGCGGGCCGACCGTCTCCCGATTGCGGGACATTCCTGCCAGGAGCGTGCGCGGACGCTAGTCTCGGCGCCGGTCCGTGTCAATTGCGGGTGCTCGATCGTCATGCGGCGATTTTATTAGCACGGCAAAAACACCGGTTTAAGAGGCTAGTTTATCCTGGTATATAGGCCACCACCATGCTGGGCACGGAAGCAATTGCACGCCGGCGCGAGCTGGGCGATTTCGTCCGCGCCCAACGCGAGCGGGTGACCCCGGCCTCGGTCGGGCTGATCGCCCCGTCGCGGCGGCGGACGCCGGGTCTGCGCCGCGAGGAGGTGGCGCAGCTCTCGGGACTCAGCACGACCTGGTACACCTGGGTCGAGCAGGGCCGCGATGTGTCGATGTCGCCGACGGCGCTGGTGGGGGTGGCCAACGCTCTCAGGCTCGGCCGGGCCGAGCGCGCCTATCTGTTCGAACTCGCCGGCAAGCGCGATCCGGCGCCGGGCGATGGCGCGGCCGACGATTTGCTGCCCGCCGTGCTGGCCTGCGTCGAGGCGATCGCCACGCCGGCCTATGTCCTTGACCGTCTGTGGAACGCCCGCGTGTGGAATGCGGCGGCCGAGCGGCTGTTCGCCGGTTGGCTCGACCGGCCCCTCGGCCAATTCAGTGAGCGCAACCTGCTGCGCTTCATCTTCCTCGAACCTGGCGCGCGATCCCTGATCTTCGACTGGGAGGTTCGCGCGCGGCGTGTCGTCGCCGAGTTCCGCGCCCACAGCGCCGCGCATCTCAACGACCGCGCGCTCAACGGCCTGATCGACGAGTTGCGCCGCCACAGCCCGGATTTCGCCCGGTTCTGGGATCAGCACGGCGTGCTCGGCCGCGAAGGCGGCGAGCGCACGTTCAATCATCCGCGCGACGGGTTCCTGCGCTACGAGCAGGTGACGTTCGACCTCGCCGGCCATTCCGACGTCAAGCTGACGATTCTAGTTCCGCGCCCATAACGGCTGACCCATCGGCGTAACCCACCCGGGCCTTCGTCAAGGTGGTCTCGCAGTTGCGGCCGTTGCACTATGGCGCGTCTATCGAACCCTGGAGACCAGCCCGATGCATTTCGACCTCGCCAAGATGCCGGCGCAGGACGGCTACAAGCTCATGATCAGCACCGTCGTGCCGCGGCCGATCGCGTTGGCGACCACGGTCGACGCAAAGGGGAGGGTCAATGCCGCGCCGTTCAGCTTCTTCAACGCGGTCAGCTCGGATCCGCCGATCGTGGTGCTGGGCATCAACGGCACCGGGGCCGAAGGCGGATACAAGGACACCGAGAGCAACATCCGCGAAACCGGGGAGTTCGTCGTCAACCTGGTCGACGAGGCGCTGGCCGAGCGCATGAACATCTGCGCGGTCGACTTCCCGGCCGAGATCGGCGAGCTGGAGGTCGCCAAGCTGACCCCGGTGCCCTCGATCGGGGTGGCGCCGCCGCGCATCGCCGAGTCGCCGGTCAGCTTCGAATGCAAGCGCATCACCGGCCTGTCGCTTGGCGGAAATTCGACGATGGAAGTCGGCCGGGTGATCCACATCCACATCCGCGACGACCTGATGGACATGGAGAAGCTCTACGTCAAAACCGACCAGATCGGCCTTATCGGGCGCATGCACGGACGCGGCTGGTACACGCGGACCAGCGATCTGTTCCTGATGGATCGCATGTCCTTGGCCGACTGGCAGGCGCGGCGGGGTTGAAGGACATCGTGTCCGCGGGTTCTCTTAGTCGGGTCGCGCGGATGCGCCGCCACACTTGGCCGGCACACTTGATAGACTCGGTTTTTCTCCCCTTTTCGCGGCGCTTCCGTTAGAGAGAGCGATGGTTTTCCCCGCGCGGCCGGCCTCCAGTGCCTTTTGGCTGAGCCTGACGGCGGCTTTCTTCGGGCCGCCGGCGCTCGCCGCCGATACTGGCAACGGGTCGAAGAACTTTCATGCTCCGGCCTCGGTCCCGAACTATTTCAGCAACGAGGCGGGTCCCATGCTTGGCGGCGCGGCCGAGACCCGGCGCGGTGAACTCTACGGCGGGGTCGCCCCGGCCGCCCCAGCCGCCGGAGCGCCGCGCAGCCATGTCGCGGTCGCGTCGGTGCCGCAGCGGGCGGCGCGGGTCGTTGCCGGGCGCAGCCGGGCGCGCGGCGGGCACGAGGCGCCCAGCCACCGCAAGCTCGCGGCGGCGCCCGCCAAGCCGGGCGCGCACGCCGCGGCGCGTACCACACAAGCAGCGGCGCGGGCGACAACGCGGACCAGCGCCTCCCACGCCACCGCCAAGACCACAAAAGTCGGCAGCAATCACCGCCGCGGCCGAGGTTAGGAAAGTGGCCCTTGGCCGGGCTTGTCCCGGCCATCCACGTCTTTTGCCCCACCGTTGCCAATAA
This sequence comes from Alphaproteobacteria bacterium, assembly GCA_038228485.1. Taxonomy (GTDB): domain Bacteria; phylum Pseudomonadota; class Alphaproteobacteria; order ATCC43930; family CGMCC-115725; genus DATARH01. Next base: position 1,361 of record JBBRPG010000081.1, on the reverse strand, counting down.
AGGCGTGGACCCCGGGTCAAGCCCCGGGAGGGGTGTTTCTGGCGGATCGGCTTGAGTCCCTATCTTTGGCGGTATCCTATTTGCGCGTCGTTGGACACGAGCCCGCCCGCCGCCATATAAGCGCGGCATGAAGGGCATTCCGTTTCGCAAGATGCACGGGCTCGGCAACGATTTCGTCGTGCTCGACCAGCGCCGCGATCCGGTGCGGATCGATGCCGCGGCGGCGAGCGCGCTTGCCGACCGCTATACCGGGATCGGCTGCGACCAGCTGCTGCTGCTGGAACCTCCGGGCGACCCGCTGGCGCAGGTGTTCATGCGCATCCTCAACCCCGACGGCAGCGAGTCCGGGGCCTGCGGCAACGGCACCCGCTGCATTGCCCAGCTGATCGCCGCCGAGACCGGCAAAAGCCACATCCGCATCGAGACCGGCGCCGGCCTGCTGGAGGCGCAGGTGCTTGCCGATGGGATGGCGACCGTCGACATGGGCCGGCCGCGGCTCTATTGGGCCGACATCCCGCTGGCCCATGAGACCGACACGCTCAACGTCAAGCTGCGGGCCGGGCCGCTGTCGCATCCGGTCTGCACCGGCATGGGCAACCCGCACGCAACCTTCTTCGTCGACGATGCGGGCGCGATCGACCTGGCGACGCTCGGTCCGCGGCTGGAGCACGACAAGCTGTTCCCGGAGCGCGCCAATATCGGGGTCGCCGAAGTGCGCGACGAGCGAACCCTCCGCCTGCGCGTCTGGGAGCGCGGCGCCGGGATCACCCGCGCCTGCGGCAGCGCCGCCTGCGCCGCGGTCGTGGCCGCGCATCGCCGCCGGCTGACCGGCCGACGGGTGACGGTGCTGCTCGACGGCGGCGCGCTCGACATCGAGTGGGCCGACCACGACCGGGTGCTGATGACCGGCCCGGCGGCCTTGAGCTTCGAGGGCGCCTTTGACCGGGCGCTGATCGGCGGCTGATGATGACGACACCGGAAATCATCACCTTCGGCTGCCGGCTCAACGCCTTCGAGAGCGAAATCATTCGCCGCGCCGCCGGCGAGGCCGGGCTCGCCGATGCGGTCATCGTCAACACCTGCGCCGTTACCGCCGAGGCCGAGCGCCAGGCCCGCCAGGCGATCCGCCGCGCCCGCCGCGAGCATCCCGGCGCGCGCATCATCGTCACCGGCTGCGCCGCGACCTTGGCCCCGGCCCGTTACGCCGCGTTGCCGGAAGTCGACCTCGTGCTCGACAACGACGCGAAGCTGCGGGCGGAGAGTTACGCGGCGATAGCCCCCACCCGCGCCTATCTCCAGGTGCAGCAGGGCTGCGACCATCGCTGCACGTTCTGCATCATCCCTTATGCCCGAGGCCCCAG
>JBBRPG010000080.1:0-17556 GCA_038228485.1 Alphaproteobacteria bacterium | reverse complement strand
TTCTCCGGTTGGTTCCTCCGGAAACGTGTGAGCAAACGAGCCTTACGGCCCGGTTGCCACCGGACGGCCTTTTGAGCCATGTTTCCGTGTGATATGGCGCGGTATATAGCGGGATTCCCGCCAGAAGCAAGGAAATCCGGCTCTCTTCGGTGGTCCTCCTCCCGATCAGATCCCGGATTGAGGTCTGACCGGTCCCGTTTCAGCACTTCGGAACATTCGGCGGGCATTTCTTCACCGCTGCCGGTGCCGCGGGTCTCGGCGGCGGCGCCGGACGTGGCGGCGGCGGCGGCGGCGGACGCACGACTTGAGGTGCCGGACGCGGTGGCGGAGGTGCCGGGCGCGGCGGCGGAGGCGGTGGCGCCGCTCGAGGGGGTGGCGGCGCCGGCCTTGCTATCTGCGGCGTCGGACGTGGCGGCGGCGGCGGCGGTGGTGGTGAAGCCCGGTGTTGGGGTTCAACGTGTGGGACCGGCGGCGCAGGCTTTGCGGGCGTTGCTGCGGGTTTCGCTGGCGGAGAAACGTCCTTTGGTTTTTGCACCGATTCAAGCGTTTTCGGGCCACCCGCGGCTCCGGCACCGGACCCCGGCCCCGCCGGCGACCCGGCCGGGGTCGTCGCAGATTTGTTTTCAGGGGTAGGCTTCACACTCGGGTTGGTCACGCCCGGAACCGGTCCCGTCGTTTTCGGCTTACCGGCTGCTCCGGTACCGGACGCGGGTCCGGCCGGCGACGTTATCGTCGTCGTCGGGGTCGTCGCCGATTTGTTGTCAGGGGTAAGCTTGGCGCCGGGGGTAGTCACGCCCGGAACGGGACCCGCCGGACCCGGCACGCCGCCCTTGCTCGCCTCGTTACCCTTGCCCGTTTGAGCAGGAAGCGCAGCTCCGCTCGGGCTCCCCGGAAGAGCATTACCTGGCTTCAAGTTCGCCGTTCCCGGCGTCTGTGTCCCCTGTAGGGTTCCTTTCGTCGGCTGCGTACCCGCTCCCTGCTGCTGCTGCTGGGTCCCGCTTGGCAGTTTGGTCGCCGTTCCCGGCGCCTGTGTCCCCTGTAGGGTTCCTTTCGCCGGCTGCGTGCCCGTTCCTTGCTGCTGCTGCTGGGCCCCGCTTGGCAGTTTGGTCGCCGTCCCCGGCGGCGGTGGCGGTGGCGTCGTCGTGGTGGACGTGGACGTCGCGTTGACCGGGAAGACCTGCTTGGTCGAGGTTTTTGCGTTTGTATTGACCAGTGTATTCGGGGGAATCGCCGCCTTGCCCGAGCTGATCGTCGCAGCCTTTGTCTTCAGCGACGTTGAGAGTTGGGGCCCCGCTCCGGTCTGACCGGTGGCGGCAGCGGCAGCAATATTGTTCTGCGGCGTCGGCGCCACGTTGATGGTGTTTTTGATGACGGTCGTGTTGTGGATGTTGTTGAAGATGATGTTGTTCGGCGGCGGCGCGACATAGACCGGCGCCGCGACGTAGGCCGGCACCGGCACGAACTCCGGCTGCGGCAGGATGAACAACCCGATCGGCGCGAACGGCGGCGCCAACACGACGAAATCCAGCGGCGGCGGCGGCAGGAAGAACATCGGCGGTGGCGGCGCGAAGTCGAAATCGGGATCGCCGAAATAAAATACCGGGCGGTCGACGAAGACCATTTCATCTGGCGGTGGCGGCGGCAGATCGTAGTCGATCATCGCGAATGTCGGCGGCGGCTCCAGTGCAGCCGACAGGAAAGCAAGGCGCCGGCGCGCATCCCATGCATGCGGCCCGTTCGGATAGCGCTGCAAATAGGACCAATAGGCATCCGGCGTATCGGCGAGATAGCTGCGGCGCCACGTGATCGCTTCTCGCCGCGCGGCAACGATCGCCCGCACTCGCCGGCCGAGCGGATCACCGGGATAGGCTGCGAGGAAATCCTCATAGCCCGGCAGGGTATCGCGTGTCAGCGCTGCGGTGAAGGCTTCCTGCGCGCCGAGATCGCGCATCGGACGTTCGCGGATCGCGGCGACCTGATCGGGGGTGCCTTGTACCGGCGGTGCATCGGGGGCGCGATCGAAGAAGGTGAACTGCACCTGGATCTTCTGGGCATCCCACGGGATCTGTCCGCCCTTGGTATTTTCGCTGACGCGCAAGCGCACGCGATCGAAAACGTCGGGCAGCGGCAGGCCGCCGGTGCGGATCATTTCCGCCAGCGCCTGCGCATAAGCGCCGTAGGGCCCGGATTCGCTAGGCGCGACCGTGCCCGGAGCAGCATTGAACGCGATCAGCGAATTCGGCGCGGGATCGACCAGCGCAAGCCCGCTTGCAATCTGGTTTCCGCCCTCGATAAAGGGCTGCTGCCGTGCGGCATCGAGCACGAAGATGCTGACTTTCAACGGAACGGAGGCGAGCTCGCGCGTGTAGTCGCTGATCCGCAGCCCCTCGATCGGAATATCCGTGTCGCGATTGATCGTTGAATCGACCGGGATGAAATAGTTCTCGCCGGCAAGCTGCACGCCGTAGCCGGACAGATAGACCATAGCGACCGTGTTCGCGGGATCGCTCTCGACCTTCTGCATGAAATCGCGGAACGTCTTGCGCAGCGAATCGGCGTCTAGGTCGCGTGCGCCGATCACGTCGAAGCCAGCGGCTTGCAGGTTCTGGGCAACCAGACCGGCATCGTTGGCCGTGGTCGCAAGCGGCCCCTTCGCATAGGCGCCGTTTCCGATCACCAGCGCGACGCGCTTCTCCTGCTGCTGCGCAGCAGCGGAGCTCAGGGTCCCCGAGGAACCGAAAATGATGATCAGGCAAAGCGAAAAAATCGAAAATAGTTTGGTCGCACGCATGGCCCGCTCACAATTCAATTAGGATGTCCGCGCATTGAACGCATGGCTAGCTGAACATTGCTTGAATGAAAAGCGTTGCTTGTAAGGCCGCGGGTGAGCCGATGGATCGAATTTCGGCGCGTCGCGCCCATGGGAAGCTCAGCTACAGCGTCTGGACGTCGACCACGCCCATAACCGCCTTGATCGCGCCCGCGATTTGCGGCGACACCTTGAATCTGCCCGGAAGCTTCATTTCCACCTCGGTTTCGAGGTCGAGCATCAGCACCAGCGAGACGTCGCCGTCGCCCGCCCCTGCCGCGGGAACCTGTTTGACCGGACCACGGACCGCAGCGCCCTGCCCGGCCGCCTCGGGCGATTGCAGCCGCTTGGCGATGGATTCGAGCGATCTCGTGTCACGGACAAATATCCGCAGACCCTTCTGGGTCTTTGCCGCGGCGGCGTCCAGCGGCTCGGCGTGAAGCACCCGCGCGCGGACGTCCTCCCCCTGCAACTCGGCCCCGAGTTGCAACAGCACGGCAGCACCCGGCTCCAGCACCTCGCGATATTGGGCCAGCCCTTCGGAAAACAGCACCGCCTCGAAATGACCGGTCGGGTCCGACAGCCCGATGATGCCCATCTTGTTGCCGGTCTTGGTCCGCCGCTCCATCCGCGACACCACGGTGGCGGCGACCTTGCCCGCGGTGGCGCCGGTTTTCACCGCGCGCGAGAATTCGGCCCAGGACTGCACCCGCAACCGTTTCAGCGCGGTGGCGTAATCATCGAGCGGATGGCCGGACAGGAAAAAGCCGATGGCATCGTATTCCCGTCGCAACCGTTCGGCGGGCAGCCACGGCTCGATCTGCGGCAGCATGATGGTCGGGGCGTCCGCCGCGCCGCCGAACATGTCGTTCTGCCCGATGGTCGCGGCCTCGTGGCCGCGCTGGCACGCCGCGAGGATCGCTTCTGCGCCTGCGAATACCCTCGCGCGATTGGAATCCAGCGCGTCGAATGCGCCGGCCGCCGCCAGGCTTTCGACGACGCGCTTGTTGATGGCGCGCGGATTAACCCGCGCCGCAAAATCGGCCAGCGACGTGAACAGTCCGCCCTTGCGCGCGTCCACGATCAGTTCCACCGCCTGCTGGCCGACGCCTTTCAGGCCCGCCAGCGCATAATAGATGATGCCGTCGTGGACTTCGAATGTGGCGCCGGAACGATTGACCGACGGCGCCTCGAGCTTGATCCCGAGCCGCTGCACTTCGGCACGAAACTCCGACAGCTTGTCGGTGTTGTTGATATCGAGCGTCATCGACGCGGCGAGGAATTCGACCGGATAATGCGTCTTCATGTACGCGGTGTGGTACGAGACCATCGCGTAGGCTGCGGCGTGACTCTTGTTGAAACCGTAATCGGCGAATTTCGCCAGCAGCTCGAAAATGGTGTCCGCCTGCCCACGCGAGATTCCGCGCTCGGTCGCTCCGGACACAAAGCGCTCGCGCTGCTGTTCCATCTCCTTGCGGATCTTCTTGCCCATCGCGCGGCGCAACAGGTCCGCCTCGCCGAGCGAATAACCGGCCATCACCTGCGCGATCTGCATCACCTGTTCCTGGTAGATGATGACGCCGAAGGTCTCCTTCAGGATCGGCTCGAGCATCGGATGCAGATATTCCGGCTCTTCGTCGCCATGTTTGCGGGCGCAGTAGGTCGGAATGTTCGCCATCGGACCCGGCCGATAGAGCGCGACCAGCGCGATGATGTCCTCAAAACGATCGGGACGCATGTCGACCAGCGCCCGCCGCATGCCCTGGCTTTCAACCTGGAACACGCCGACCACATCGCCCCTGGCCAGCATCTGGTAGCTTTGGGCATCGTCGAGCGGCAGCGTTGCCAGATCGATATCGATATTGCGCTGCTTGAGAAGCTTCACCGCGACATCCAGCACCGTCAGCGTCTTGAGGCCGAGGAAGTCGAATTTCACCAGCCCCGCAGGCTCGACCCATTTCATGTTGAACTGGGTCACCGGCATGTCGGATTTGGGATCGCGATAGAGCGGCACGAGTTCGCTGAGCGGACGATCGCCGATCACGATGCCGGCGGCATGGGTCGAGGCGTGCCGGGTCAGGCCCTCCAGGCGCTGCGCGATGTCGAAGGCGCGCGCGACCACCGCATCCTCGTCACGAAACGCCTGCAGCTTGGGCTCGCTGGCAATCGCGGCCGCGAGCGTCACCGGCGCCGCCGGGTTCTGCGGCACCAGTTTTGTCAATTTGTCGACCTGCCCATACGGCATCTGCAGCACGCGCCCGACGTCGCGCAGCACGCCGCGCGCCTGCAAGGTGCCGAAGGTGATGATCTGGGCGACCTGATCGCGACCGTAGCGTTGCTGGACGTAGTCGATCACCTCGCCGCGCCGGTCCTGGCAGAAATCGATGTCGAAATCCGGCATCGACACGCGCTCCGGGTTGAGGAAGCGCTCGAAAAGCAGGCCGAAGCGCAGCGGGTCGAGATCGGTGATCGTCAGCGCCCAGGCGACGACCGAGCCGGCGCCCGAGCCGCGCCCCGGCCCGACCGGGATGCCTTGCCGTTTCGCCCATTGGATAAAGTCGGCGACGATCAGGAAATAGCCGGCGAACCCGGTCTTGACGATCATGTCGAGCTCGAATGCGAGACGGGCGCGGTACGGCTCGGCGCGCTCGTCGCCAAGCCCCAATGCCTGCAGCCGCGCCGCCAGCCCCGCCTGCGCTGCCTGTCGCAGCGCACCGGCCTCGTCGATCCCGGCTTCGGTCGGAAACGCCGGCAGGATCGGCGCCTGCAGGGTCGGCATGTAGGCGCAGCGCCGAGCGATGACCAGCGTATTGTCGCACGCTTCGGGCAGATCGGCGAACAGCGCCCGCATCTCCGCTGCCGAGCGGAAATAATGGTCAGGGGTCGCCCGGTCGCGGTCGGTATCGTCGACCGCCTTACCCTGGGCGATGCACAAGAGCGCGTCGTGCGCCTCGTAGAAATCGCGGTCGGGGAAATAGGCGTCGTTGGTCGCGACCAACGGCAGGTCGTGGGTATAGGCGAGATCGACGAGGCCGGCCTCGCTGCGCGCCTCCTCGGGCATGCCATGCCGGGACAGCTCAATGTAAAGCCGCCCGGGAAACGCCGATTTGAGCGTCCCGGCCAGGATGCCGGCCGCGGCCTCCTGGCCGGCGCCGATCAGCTTGCCGAGCGGCCCCCTGGCACCGCCGGTCAGACACAGCAGACCCTCGCTCCGGGCCGCAAGGTCGGTCAGCGATATCGCCGGCTCAGCCCCTGCATCGCCGTCGAGAAAGGACTTGCTGACCAGCGCCAGGAGGTTGCGGTAGCCGGCCTGGTTCTGCACCAGCAGCACGACGCGATCGAGATCGCGCTGCGCCCACGGCGTCTCGCTGCCCTCCTGCGTGACCAGCGCCACCTCGCAGCCGATGATCGGCTGGATCCCGGCCTCGGCGCAGGAGGTGGCGAATTCGAGCGCGCCGAACAGGTTGCCGCTGTCGGTGATCGCCACCGCCGGCATCTTGTTGGCCTTGCACAGCCCCACCAGCTCCTTGATCTTGATCGCCCCCGCCGACAGCGAATAGGCGGTATGGACGCGGAGATGGATAAAATCGGCGAGCGGCATGAGGCTCTCGGTTGCTTAAGGCGAACCGCAGCATTGCATCATCGGCCGGCGAAATCAGCCTCGTCGCGCAGCGCCAACAAATCCGCGGAGCGACGACACCCGTAGGGCGGATAAGCGCAGCGCCATCCGCCGACTCGGCAGCTTGTGCGGGGCGGGCGCCCATCCGCCGAAGCAGTGCGCATATCGGACGCCGGAATGGCGGATGACGCTTTGCTTATCCGCCCTACGCGCCCCCTTTAAGTTTCCCGTCCTCCAGCGCCACGATGCGGTCCAGCCGTCGCGCCAGCTCGAGGTTGTGGGTCGCGATCAGCCCGGCGAGACCGCTATCCCGCGCTATCCCGATCAGCGTCGCCATCACCCCGTGGGCTGTGTTGTGGTCGAGGTTGCCGGTCGGTTCGTCGGCGAGCAGCACCTTGGGGTCGTTGGCGAGGGCGCGAACGATGGCGACACGCTGCTGCTCGCCGCCCGAGAGCCGCGCCGGGCGATGGGTCAGCCGCTCGCCGAGCCCGACCCGCTGCAGCAGCGCCGCCGCCTTTAACCTCGCGGTGCCGCGCGCCACCCCGGCGATCATCTGCGGCAGCATGACGTTTTCGAGCGCCGAGAACTCCGGCAGCAGATGGTGGAACTGGTACACGAAACCGAGGGTCGCCCGCCGCAGCAGCGTTCGGCGCTCGTCGGACAGGCTGCCGCATTCCTCGCCGGCGATGCGCACCGCGCCGGCATCGGGCCGCTCCAACAGTCCGGCCAGATGCAGCAAGGTCGACTTGCCAGCCCCCGACGGCCCGACCAGCGCCCCCAGCTCGCCCGGCCGCACCGCCAAATCGACGCCGTTGAGCACGGCCAGCTCGACCCCGCCCTGGCGGAACACGCGCCGCACCCCGGCCAGCTCCAACACCGGTGCGGCCTCGTTCATTCGTAGCGCAGCCCCTCGACCGGATCGAGCCGCGCCGCCCGCCACGAGGGGTAAAGCGTCGCCAGGAACGAGAGCGCCAGCGCCATGATCACCACCGCGGCGACCTCGTGCGGCACGATCACCGCGGGAAGCCGGGTGAAGAAGTAAATCTCGGCGGCGAACAGCTCCATGTGCAGCGCGTTCTGGATGAACTGGCGGATCGCCTCCAGGTTTTCGGTGATGAGGATGCCGAGCCCGAACCCGGCCACAGTGCCGAGGATGCCGATGCTGGCGCCGCTCAAGATGAAGATACGCAGGATCATCCCGCGCGAGGCGCCCATGGTGCGCAGGATGGCGATGTCGCGGCCCTTGTCCTTCACCATCATGATCATGCTGGAGATGATGTTGAACGCGGCGACGATGATGATCAGCGTCAAGATCAGGAACATCACGTCGCGCTGGATTTCGAGCGCGCTGACCAGGCTCGAATTGGCCTTCTGCCAATCGTAAAGCCGCGCGCCCGGTCCGAGCGCGGCGGTGATGGCCCGGCCCTCGGCGGCGGCCTGGTCGGCATCGGCGACAAAGACTTCGAGATAGCTGACCGCGTCCTTGAAGCGAAAGAACACCTGCGCCGCATCGAGCGGCATAAAGATGAAGGTGTTATCGTATTCGTAGAAGCCGACATCGAACAGCGCCGCGACCTTGTAGGTCTTGGTGCGCGGCATCGTTCCAAAGGCGGTGTCGGTTCCCTCGGGCGATACCAGCGTCAGGTTGCCGCCGACCGTGACCCCCAGCCGCCGCGCCAGCCGGTCGCCCACCGCGATCCCGTTGTCGCCGAATTCGTCGAGCGAGCCCGCGACGATGTGGTCGGCGACCAGCTTGCGGGCGCGCAAATCGTCGGGCCGGATGCCGCGCACCACCGCGCCCGACGCGCCGGCCTCGGTGGTGACCAGCGCCTGCGCCTCGACCAGCGGGGTGACGCCGACCACCCCCGGCACGGCGCGCACCTTCTGCGCAGCCGTATCGAAATCGGTCAGCGAGTTGGCCGCGCCATAGACCGCAAGATGGCCGTTGAGCCCGAGGATGCGGCCGACCAGTTCGACGCGGAACCCGTTCATCACCGCCATGACGATGATCAGGGTCGCCACCCCGAGCATGATGCCGAGCAGCGAAAAGATCGCGATGACCGAGACGAAGCCTTCCTGCCGCCGCGCCCGCAGATAGCGGAACGCGACCATCCGCTCGAATGCGCCGAAGATCACGATAACCTGCTCAGTCCCCGGGCTTATCAGCAATCGACTGGAGAATGTCCAATACGTCTTCCGTGAATTCGATCACGCCATTCCAATAATCGACGAGAACCGCCTCGTTTAGCTCGATCCACCGCCGGACGAGGTCAAACTCCTGACGGTTCATGCGACCTTGAACAATACGCGGGGCGGGGCGAACAGCGACAGTGATCATTTCGGACAGGCGCACTCGCGCAGCCCGCGACAACTTCACCCGAACGTCGTGGCGGGCGCCGCCCTTTTGCGAAATAAAGACGACGAATGGAAGGCCGGTCCGCTCGGGACGAAGGTTTGCCATCTCGAAGGACGCCTGCCCGGCGATTGTTTCGTCGATCTCTCTGACGGCCACGTCGCGATACCTTTCGATAGTCAGCCGCAGATTCGGTTGAGCGCCGCCTCGGCCGGCAGCTCCTGCCGCTCGCCAGTGCGCCGGTTCTTGACTTCGAGCGTGCCGGCGGCGACGCCGCGCGGGCCGACGATCAGTTGCCACGGCACGCCGATCAGATCCATCGTCGCAAACTTGCCCCCGGCCGACTCGTCGCGGTCGTCATAGAGCACCGCGACACCGGCCGCGTTTAGCTTGGCATAGAGGTCGTCCGCCGCCGCCGCGCATTTCGGATCGCCGGCGCGCAGATTGATCAGCCCGACCCGGAACGGCGCGACGCTCTCCGGCCAGACGATGCCGCCATCGTCGTTGTTGGCCTCGATCAGCGCGCCGACCAGCCGCGACACGCCGATGCCGTAGGAGCCCATTTCCAGCGGCACGGAGCTGCCGTCGGCGAGGCTGGCGACCGCGCCCATCGGCTTCGAATATTTGCTGCCGAAATAGAAGATGTGGCCCACCTCGATGCCGCGGGCGCTGACCAGCTCGCCCTCCGGCACCGGGCATTTCGCCGCGTCGTGCATCTCGTCGGTCGCGGCGTAGCGCGACGTCCATTGCTTGAAGAACGGCTCCAGATCGCCGGAGTAATCGACCCCCTCGGCGAGGATGTCGGTGTCGAGCCACGCCTTGTCGCAATAGACCGCGCTCTCGCCGGTGTCGGCGAGGATTTGGAATTCGTGACTGAGATCGCCGCCGATCGGCCCGGTGTCGGCGCGCATCGGGATCGCCTTGAGGCCCATGCGCGCGAAGGTGCGCAGATAGGCGACGAACATCTTGTTGTACGAGCGCTTCGCACCGGCCGCGTCGAGGTCGAAGCTGTAGGCGTCCTTCATCAGAAACTCGCGCCCGCGCATCACGCCAAAGCGCGGCCGCACCTCGTCGCGGAACTTCCACTGGATGTGGTAGAGGTTCTTCGGCAGGTCGCGGTAGCTCTTGATCGCATCGCGCACGATCGCGGTGATCATCTCCTCGTTCGTGGGCCCGTACAGCATCTCGCGGTCATGGCGGTCGCGGATGCGCAGCATCTCCTCGCCGTAATCGTCATAACGGCCGCTCTCGCGCCACAGATCGGCGGGCTGGATCGTCGGCATTAAGATTTCCTGGGCGCCGGCACGGTCTTGCTCCTCGCGCACGATCTGCTCGACCTTTTTGAGCACGCGCAGCCCCAGCGGCAGCCACGAATAGATGCCGGCGCTCGACTGGCGGATCATGCCGGCGCGCAGCATCAGACGGTGCGAGACGATCTGCGCCTCGCTCGGGTTCTCGCGAATGACCGGCAGGAAATACTGGCTGAGACGCATCGGCCGCCTTTTTGTGGGGTGGGCGCACTCTAGGCAAGGGCGCCCAGGCTGTCCATGCGCCGGGGCTCACCCAGCCCGCGGCCGGTTGACCAGCCCGAACACGCTGATCGCGATCCAAAACACCTCGATCACCACCGAAGGCAGGTTCCACTCGGCATAGAGCGACACCAGGATCAGCAGCGAGCCAACCAGATTGGCGGCCGGAAACCGCCAATCCTCGGAGCGTAGCCAGCGCTGCTGATTGGCGAAGTAGGCGGCGAGAATGAGTCCGACGCCGATCAGCCCAACCGCCCGAAACACATCCAATTGCATTGTCGCGCCTTCTCGTCCGGAGCGCCGGACCTTCCCCTGCCGCGATCTTGTCGGCAAGCCGCTCGCGCGTTGCGGTAAGCCGAGGATTGAGACAAACCGGATGCCCGAAACCCTGGCCCGCACCGCGGAATCGAATCAGCGTGACCCGATGCACGCTTTTGGGTAGAATAACGGCAAAAGCACATTGCGCGGGCAAACAAGCCCGGCCCGAGTTCAGGGAGGCTCGGTACAGGGTTGGCGGCGAGCCGCAGCCCCAAGAGACCGGAAAGGGCGCTGGCAGGGTTATGGCCCTGCCTCTTTTTTGTTCAGGCCACGGCCGCAGCCGGGACATTCGGCGGCGGAACTGTCGGCTTCGCAATTGATTTCCCGGGGAGCACGATTATCGTGCGCACCCTTCACCGCAGCTTAACGGCGCCTTCTCGGACGCCAAGGATGACGAGGCGATGGCGAACACCAACGGCTGGCACTTCTTTATGAACCCGGGGCCGACCAATATCCCCGACCGCATCCTGCGGGCGATGGATCGCAGCACGATGGATTTTACCGGCGCCGCGTTCAAGGCGATCTCCGACGAGTGCTTCGCCGGGCTGCAGCGCGTGTTTAAGACGACGCAGCCGATCCTCGGCTATGCCGCCACCGGTCACGGTGCGTGGGAGGCGGTGCTGGTCAATCTGTTCTCGCCCGGCGACAAGGTGCTAGTTGCGGAGAGCGGCTATTTCTCGATGAATTGGGGGCTGCGCGCGGAGGCCTTCGGGCTGCAAGTCGAGACCCTTGCGAACGATTGGCGGCGCGCCGTCGACCCGGCCAAGCTCGAAGCCCGGCTGCGCGAGGACAAGAACCACGAGATTAAGGCGGTGCTCGCCGTCCACAACGAGACCTCGACCGGCGTGGCGCATCCGATTGCCGCCATGCGCAAGGCAATCGACGCGGCCAAGCACCCTGCCCTGTTCTGCGTCGACACGATTTCCTCGCTCGGCTCGTTCGATTTCCGCATGGACGAATGGGGCGTCGATGTCACGGTCGTCGGCTCTCAGAAAGGGCTGATGCTGCCCACCGGCATGTCCTTTACCGGGGTCAGCGCCAAGGCCATCGCCGCCACCGCGACCGCGAAGCTGCCCAAGGTTTATTGGGACTGGCAGCGGCTGTTGGGTCAGGCGGCGGGACAGGGATACTGGAACGGCACTGTCCCGGTGCACTTCTTCTACGGGCTGCAGGAAGCGCTGCGCATGCTCGAGGAGGAAGGGCTCGACAACGTCTTCGCCCGCCATCACCGGCTCGCCGAAGCGACCCGGCGTGCGGTGCGCACCTGGCGGCAGAATGACGGGCCGGAGATTTTCTGCGTCGATCCCGGCGCGCAATCGGACTCGGTCACCGCGGTGTTGTTGCCCGAGGATTGCGACGGCGACCGGTTCCGCCAGATTTGTCTCGACCGGTTCAACGTCTCGCTCGGCGGCGGACTCGGCCCGCTTAAGGGGAAGCTGTTCCGCATCGGCCATCTTGGCGATCTCAACGAGGCGATGGTGCTGGGCGCGCTCGCCACGATCGAGATGGCGCTCGACCTCGCCGGCATTCCGCATGGCAAAGGCGGCGTCCAAGCCGCGGCCGACTATCTGATTTCGGAAGCTTGATTGCAGATGCGGGGCGACGGCGCTATATACGGCGCCGCCGCTGAGAGGGCCGTGCGATGAAAGAGAAAATCCACCCGGACTACCATGAGATCACCATCCTGATGACGGATGGCACCTCGTACAAGACGCGCTCGACCTACGGCAAGGAAGGCGACACGCTGCGCCTCGACATCGATTCGAAATCGCACCCGGCGTGGACCGGCGGGCAGCAGCGTCTGCTCGACACCGGCGGTCAGCTCGCCCGCTTCAACAAGCGCTTCGGCGGCTTCGGCCCAAAGAGCTGAAGCTCGCGGAGGCGCGTATTTCGGGGTCGTTTTGACCCCTTGAAACCGATCTTCAACCAACTAAATCAAGGCATGTGCGGTCGCCCATCGTGGGGCCGCGCATGGAACTGGCGCTGGGCCACATGGCCGGTGCCGCAACCCGTGTCGCTCATTGGAGGATATGGTCATGGACCGTTTTGACTTTTCGCCCCTGTTCCGCTCGACGATCGGTTTCGATCGCCTGGCCCGCCTGGTCGACAGCGCCACTCGCTTCGACACCGCGGCGCCGTCTTACCCGCCCTACAATATTGAGACGACCGGCGAGGACGCCTACCGCCTGACGATGGCGGTCGCCGGCTTCGCGCGCGACGAGCTCGATATCACGGCGCAGCAGAACACGCTGACCGTGACCGGCAAGGCGCACAAAGAAGAGGTCGAGGACGGCCGCTACCTGCACCGCGGCATTGCCCGGCGCGCCTTCGAGCGGCGCTTCAGCCTTGCCGACCACCTCAAGGTCGTCGGCGCCAGCCTCGACAACGGCATGCTGCATGTCGATCTCGTCCGCGAGGTACCCGAAGAGGCCAAGCCCCGCCAGATCCAGATCGGCGAGGCGGCAGCCCCGAAGCAGGTGGAGCAGCAGAAGGCCGCCTAACCTGCCCTGCTGCGCAAAACCCCCGTTAAAGCGGAAGCGCCCCCGGGAAACCGGGGGCGTTTTCCATGTCAGAACCAGCCGCGCAACTTGAACCAGGCGATCGGCAGCACCGCGCTGAGGAAGATCAGCGCCAGTCCGTAAGGGTAGCCCCAGGCCCAGTCGAGCTCGGGCATCGTCTTGAAATTCATCCCGTACATGCTGGCGATCAAAGTGGGCGGCACGCCGACCACCGAGACGATGGTCAGCACCTTGATGATGTTGTTCTGCTCGATATTGATCAGCCCCAACGTCGCGTCGAGCAGCAGTTGAACCTTGTTGAGCAGATGCGCGTCGTAATCGCTGAGCGAGGCCACGTCGTGACGCACAGTCTCCAGCTCTGTCTTGACCTCCTCGGCCGTCCAATCTGCGCCGTGGACCGCGACAAACGGCACGATGCGCGCGATCCCGAGCAGCGCGTCGCGGATTTGCGACGCCAGGTCGCCGCCGCGCCCGACCCGTTGCAGCGCATGGCGCAAATCGGCTTGTTCGCGGGCCGGCCGATGCGCCCTTCCGGTGCCCTGGGTGACCCGGAACAGACGATGCGACAGCGCATCGAGGTCGGCCGCTATGGTCTCGAGGACGTCGGCAAGCCGGTCGACAACCGCCCCCGTCAAGCCGGCGAATACCGCCGCGCCGGTCGCATGCGGGTTGTCGGGACGGCCCATCGCCTGGATAAAGGTAGCGAACGCCACCAGCGGCTTGAAGCGGACCGTCACCAGCCAGTCCCGCGTCAGAACAAATCCCACCGGCGTTGGCTCGGGCCGCTCCGCGTCGCCGCGGTGGACGAGTGGGGCGCTCAGGAACAGCGCGCCATTTTCGACATAGAGGCGGCTTGACGCCTCGATTTCGGACAAATCCTCGAAACTGGGCATGTGCAGCCGCGTTACCCGTTCGACAAACGCCACCTCTTCCGGGCTCGGATTGATCAAATCCAGCCAGATGATGTCGGGCGGCAGCGTTGCCGCGTCGAGATCGCTCGGGACGGTCGCGGGGCCGTCGTGCCGATAGAGAGCAAGCATGGTCAATCCGCCATGGGCAGCGCCGTCACAATCCGCCCTGCCGTATGACGAATTCGACGATTTCGGCGACTCCTTTTCCGCTTTTGAGGTTGCTGAAGACAAAGGGCCGTTCGCCGCGCATCTTCCTGGCGTCGCGCTCCATCACCTCGAGGCTGGCGCCGACTAGCGGGGCGAGGTCGACCTTGTTGATCACCAGGAGGTCCGATCGGGTGATGCCGGGCCCGCCCTTGCGAGGGATCTTGTCGCCGGCCGCGACATCGATGACGTAGATCGTCAGGTCAGCGAGCTCCGGCGAAAACGTCGCCGCGAGATTGTCGCCACCCGATTCGATCAAGATCATGTCGAGGCGGGGGAAGGCACGGTTCAACTCGGCCACCGCAGCCAGATTGATCGAGGCGTCCTCGCGGATCGCCGTGTGCGGGCAGCCGCCGGTCTCGACCCCGCGGATGCGCTCCGGCGGCAGCGCGCCGCTGCGGGTGAGGAATTCGGCGTCCTCGCGGGTGTAGATGTCGTTGGTGATCGCGACGATCTCAAAGCGGTCGCGCATGCGCTTGCACAGATGATCCATCAGCGCGGTCTTGCCCGAACCGACCGGCCCGCCGATGCCGATGCGCAGCGGCCCGCGATCTACGGTCATTGGACTCATGAGCGGAACAGCCTGGTGTATTGGGTCTCGTGCGCCATCGATGCCAGATCGACTGCGAACGTGGCGCCGCCGAAATCCTCGGGCCCGCGAGTAAGCGCGGCCTCGACCGCCGCCGTGATCGCCGGCTCTAGGGCGGCGAGGATGCGCTGCCCATCGCTTTGTCCGACAACCCCGAGCCGCAAGCCCGCCGACATCAGATTGGCGGCGAAGGCCTGCAGATAGCCGAGCAACGAATCCCTCAGCGCAATCCCCGCCCGCGCCGCCACAGCGCCAAACGCGGCGGCGTGGCAATGCCCCTCACCCGTCTCCGGGCTGCGCCCGGAGACGGCCTCTCCCGCAAGCGAGAGAGGGGTTTTACGGCTGGTGCGTGTAGCCCCTCTCCCGCATGCGGGAGAGGGAGGGATCCACGCCCCACGGGTCCGCGCAAAGCGCGGCCCGAGGACAGGCTCCGGCGTGGGAGGGTCAGGGGCAGACCAAGCCGCCTCGTATGCCGCCAGAAACGCCGTGCCCTGCTGCCCGGACTCCAGCGCCAGCTCGCTTGTCGCCCGGTATGCGCAGCCCCGCCGGTTGGCGTCGGCGAGCGCCGAGTCGTCGCCCTCAGCAGCCGCGCGGTAGGCGTCGCGCAGGATATCGGCGTCAACCCGCCCGCTGCCCTTTACCACCACTGCCGCGATCCAGCGCTCTAGCGTCGCGCGGTCGTGCACCGCCCCCTCGGCGACTGCGGTCTCCAGCCCGTGGGAATAGCTGAACCCGCCGGTCGGAAACGCCGGCGAGGCCCAGGCCAGCAGACGGTACAGCCCGGGGGTTCCCGCTTTAGTGGTCATGCCCGTGCGACATAGCTTGCTCGGCGCCGGCATAGGCGCCGGTCTCCGGATCGAACGGCGCCTGCAGCCGGGAGAGCCGCCCGCCCAGC
Source organism: Alphaproteobacteria bacterium (assembly GCA_038228485.1). Lineage (GTDB taxonomy): Bacteria > Pseudomonadota > Alphaproteobacteria > ATCC43930 > CGMCC-115725 > DATARH01. The sequence continues at coordinate 1,810 of JBBRPG010000080.1, read as the reverse complement.
CCCTCGATCATCGCGGCGATGACGTGGTCGTCGCGGATGCGCAGCCGCCCCTCTACCGCCTGTACCGGCAGGTGCCGGTTGCCGAGATGCCAGGCGATGCGCAGCAGATCGCCCGGCGTGTCAGCCTCGATCTCGATCACCCGCTCCGGCGCCGCGCCCACCCGCACATAGCCGCCATTGTCGAGCTCCAGCCCGTCGCCGTCGGCCAGGTGCTGCACCCGCGCGAGGTCGAGCAGAAATGGCGTGCCGCTATCGGCGACCAGCCGCAGCCGCCGTCGGTGCCGGTCGACAAAGGTCAAGGTGACGCGGTCGATCGCCGCCTCTTCCGGCCAGTGCCCGCGCGTGTGAACCGCAATCGCCCGCCGCATTTCTGAATTACCCGTCATTGCGAGGAGCGAACGCGACGAAGCAATCTCCCGCCAAAGAGGGCCAAGGCGGAAGGAGATTGCTTCGCTTCGCTCGCAATGACAAATACATGGGCCCTCAATACAAGAAATACCGCCGCGCCATCGGCAGTATTGTCGCCGGCTCGCAGGTGAGGTGGACGCCGTCGGCGCGCACCTCGTAGGTCTCGGGGTCGACCTCGACCACCGGCGTCGCAGAATTATGCACCATCTGCCCCTTGCCGACGGCACGAATGCCACGCGCCGGCAGCACCAGCCGCTCGATCCCGAGCTCCGCCGGCAGTCCGCGCTCGATCGCGACGGCCGGCAGGAACGTCACCGCCGTCGCCGTCAGCGCGCGTCCATAGGCCCCGTACATCGGCCGGTAATGCACCGGCTGCGGCGTCGGGATCGAGGCGTTGGGGTCGCCCATCAGCGCCGCCGCAATCATCCCGCCGCGCAGCACCATGTCCGGCTTCACCCCGAAGAACGCCGGCGACCATAACACCAGATCGGCGAGCTTCCCGACCTCGACCGAGCCGATGTGCTCGGCCAGTCCGTGGGTCAGCGCCGGGTTGATCGTGTATTTCGCGACGTAGCGCTTCACCCGGAAATTGTCGTTGCCCGCGCCATCGCCGGGGAGCGGGCCGCGCTGACGCTTCATCTTGTCGGCGGTCTGCCAAGTGCGGATCAGCACCTCGCCGCAGCGTCCCATCGCCTGGCTGTCCGACGACATCATGCTGAACGCCCCGAGATCGTGCAGGATGTCCTCGGCGGCGATGGTCTCGCGGCGAATGCGGCTCTCGGCGAAGGCGACATCCTCGGGGATGCGCGGGTCGAGGTGATGGCACACCATCAGCATGTCGAGATGCTCATCGATGGTGTTGACCGTGTAGGGCCGCGTCGGGTTGGTCGAGGACGGCAACACGTTGGGCAGGCCGCAGACCTTGATGATGTCGGGCGCATGCCCGCCGCCGGCGCCCTCGGTGTGGAAGGCGTGGATATTGCGCCCCTTGAAGGCGGCGATCGTGTCCTCGACAAAGCCCGACTCGTTGAGCGTATCGGTGTGGATCGCCACCGCGATGTCGAACTGCTCGGCGACCGACAGGCAGCAATCGATCGCCGCTGGCGTCGTGCCCCAATCCTCGTGCAGCTTGAGCCCGCAGGCGCCCGCTTCGACCATCTCGATCAGCGCCCGCGGCTCCGATGCGTTGCCCTTGCCGAAAAAGCCGAGGTTGACCGGGATGCCCTCGGCGGCCTGGATGATGCGGGCGAGGTGCCACGGCCCCGGCGTGCAGGTCGTCGCTGCGGGGCCGGCGGCCGGCCCGGTGCCGCCGCCGAGCATTGTCGTGATGCCGCTGTACAGCGCATCCTCGGCCTGTTGCGGACAGATCATGTGGATGTGCGAGTCGATGCCGCCGGCGGTG
>JBBRPG010000079.1:0-17566 GCA_038228485.1 Alphaproteobacteria bacterium | reverse complement strand
GTCGGGGCGCTGACCTCGAAGCCCTACGAGTTCAATGCGCGGCCCTGGGAGCTGCGCAAGACCGAGAGCGTCGACGTGCTCGACGCCGTCGGCAGCAATATCCGCGTCGATGCGCGCGGGCCCCAGATCTTGCGGGTGCTGCCGCGGCTCAACGAGGCGGTCAACGAGGAGTGGATTTCCGACAAGGGCCGCTTTGCCGTCGATGGGCTGACCCGCCGACGGCTCGACCGGCCCTATGTGCGGCGCGGCGGCAAGCTGGTCGAGGCCGATTGGCGCGAAGCGCTCGACCTCGTCGCCGAGCGGCTGAAGGGGGCGCCTGGCGAGCGGATCGCGGCGATTGCCGGCGATCTGTGCGACGCCGAATCGATGTACGCTTTGAAAGAGTTACTGGGCGGCCTGGGCGCGGCCAGTCTCGATTGCCGCCAGGACGGCGCCAAGCTCGATGCCGCGTGCCGGGCCGGCTATCTGTTCAACACCACGATCGCCGGCATCGAGCAGGCCGATGCGTGTTTGCTGATCGGCACCAACCCGCGTTGGGAAGCGCCGATCGTCAACGCGCGGCTGCGCAAGCGCTACCTGCATGGCGGGTTCAAGCTCCTGGCAATAGGCCCCGCGCTCGACCTGACCTTCCCGGTCGAGGCGATCGGCGAGGGCGGCGAGACCCTGGCGGCGTTGGGCCAGGGCAGCCATCCCTGGGCCGAGGCGCTGAAGGGCGCCAAGGCGCCGATGCTGATCGTCGGGCAGGGCGCGTTGGCGCGGCCGGACGGGGCGCAGGTGCTGGGCGCCGCCCGCGCGCTCGCCGAAACCCTCGGCATGATCCGCGACGGCTGGAACGGGTTCAACTTGCTGCACCGCGCCGCGGCGCGGGTCGCCGGGCTCGATCTCGGGTTCCTGCCGGGGCCGGGCGGGCGCGATGTCGCCGGCATCCTCGACGGTTGCCGCTCGGGCGACGTCGAGGTGTTGTACCTGCTAGGCGCCGACGAGCTCGACCTCGCCGAGACCGGTTCTGCCTTTGTGATCTATCAGGGCCACCACGGCGACCGCGGCGCGGCGCGCGCCGATGTCGTGCTCCCCGGCGCCGCCTATACCGAAAAGGACGGCACCTACGTCAACACCGAAGGGCGCGCGCAACTCGGCCGCCGCGCGGCGTTTCCGCCGGCCGAGGCGCGCGAGGACTGGACCATCCTGCGGGCGCTGTCGGGGGCGCTCGGCAAGCCGTTGCCGTTCGATTCGTTGGGCGAATTGCGCCGGCAGATGCGCGCGGCGCATCCGACCCTGGGAGAGATCGACACCGTTGCCAAGGCCGCCTGGGGCCCATTCGGCGCGGTCGGCCCGATCGCCGCCACGCCATTCGTTTATCCGATCGCCGATTTCTACCAGACCGACCCGATCAGCCGCGCCAGCCCGACGATGGCCGAATGCAGCGAGCTGTTCGTGACCGGCGGGGCCCGCGGGCGGACCGGCACGCATGGATAGGTTCTTCTGGGCCTATGTGTGGCCGACCGGCATCGTCGTCGCCGAGGTTCTATGCATCGTCGTGCCGCTGCTGCTCGCCATCGCCTACTACACTTATTTCGAGCGCAAGGTGCTGGCGATGTCGCAGCTGCGCAAGGGGCCGAACGTCGTCGGCCCCTTTGGCCTGCTGCAGCCGATCGCCGACGGCCTGAAGCTGGTGCTGAAGGAAACCATCATCCCCAGCGGCGCCAACCGGGTCGTCTTTGTCGCCGCGCCGATGATCACCTTCACCCTGGCGCTGGTCGCCTGGGCGGTGATTCCGTTCGATACCGGCATTGTCGTCTCCAACATCAATGTCGGCATCCTCTATCTGTTCGCGATCAGCTCGCTGTCGGTCTACGGCGTGATCATGGCCGGCTGGGCGTCGAACTCGCGCTATGCCTTTCTGGGCGCGTTGCGCTCGGCGGCGCAGATGGTCTCCTACGAGGTCTCGATCGGTTTCGTGCTGGTGACCGTGCTGCTGTGCGTGGGGTCGCTCAACCTCACCGACGTCGTCCTGGCGCAGCGGCACGTCTGGTTCGTGATCCCGCTGTTGCCGATGGCGGTCATCTTCTTCGTGTCGGGATTGGCCGAGACCAACCGCTCCCCGTTCGATCTTCCCGAAGGCGAATCCGAGATCGTCGCTGGGTATTTCGTCGAGTATTCGGCGATGAGCTTCGGGCTCTTCTTTCTCGGCGAATACGGCAACATGATCCTGATGAGCGCGATGACCAGCATCCTGTTCCTGGGCGGCTGGCTGCCGCCGCTGGGAATCGAGCCGTTTAGCGGCGTCGTGACCGGCCATTTCTGGCACTGGGCCTGGTTCGCGCTGAAGGTCGTGTTCGTGATGTTCTGCTTTCTGTGGGTGCGGGCGACCTTCCCGCGCTTCCGCTACGACCAGCTGATGCGGCTCGGCTGGAAGGTGTTTCTGCCGTTCTCGCTGTTCTGGCTGGTGCTGACCGCGGGGGTGCTGGTGACGATGGGCTGGGTGCCCAAAGCCTGAGGCCGCAGCGCCGCGGGGGCGTGCGTTGACAGGCGAGGGGGCAGGACTATGGTGGGGATGAGGATCGATAGATGAATTTCCTGGCGCGCAATGCGCGCGGCCTTCTTCTGACCGAGCTGATTTCGGGCATGGCGCTGACGCTGCGCTACATGTTCAAGACTCCGGTCACGGTGAACTACCCCTATGAGAAGGGCCCGCTGTCGTCGCGGTTCCGCGGCGAGCACGCGCTGCGCCGCTATCCCAACGGCGAGGAGCGCTGCATCGCCTGCAAATTGTGCGAGGCGATCTGCCCGGCGCTGGCGATCACCATCGAGGCCGAGCCGCGCGCCGACGGCAGCCGGCGCACGACGCGCTATGACATCGACATGACCAAGTGCATCTATTGCGGCTATTGCCAGGAGGCGTGCCCGGTCGATGCCATCGTCGAGGGGCCGAACTTCGAGTTCGCCTCGGAGACGCGCGAGGAATTATTCTACGACAAGGACAAGCTGCTCGCGAACGGCGACCGCTGGGAGGCGGAGATCGCCCGGAGCCTGGCGCTTGAGGCGCCGTATCGATGAGTGCACCAATTGGACCGCGGCCGTCTCGGCCGCATGCGGGCGGGGCGGGTCAGGGTTAGCGGCCATGATCCTGCCCGCGATCATGTTCTACCTGTTCTCGGCGGTCGCGATCGCGTCGGGGGTGATGGTCGTTTCGGCCCGCAACCCGGTGCATTCGGTAATGTTCCTGATCCTCGCGTTTTTCAACGCGGCGGGGCTGTTCGTGCTGATGGGGGCCGAGTTTCTGGCGATGATCCTGGTCATCGTCTATGTCGGCGCGGTCGCGGTGCTGTTCCTGTTTGTCGTGATGATGCTCGACATCGACTTCGCCGAGTTGCGCACGGGCATCGTGCGCTACCTGCCGATCGGCGCTTTCGTCGGGTTTGTGCTGCTGGCCGAGCTGGTGCTGATCTTTGGCAGCTGGGCGTTCGCCCCGGATGTGGCGCGGCTGGCGGCGGCGCCGGTGCCGGCCGGAACCGCCGCCTTCACCAATACGCGGGCGCTCGGCGACCTGCTCTACACCCGCTACATCTTCGCCTTCCAGACAGCGGGTTTGGTGCTGCTGGTGGCGATGATCGGCGCGATCGTGCTCACCCTGCGGCACCGCGTCGGCACCCGGCGCCAAGTCATTGCCGAGCAGCTCGCGCGCGTCCGCACCGAGACTGTCGAAGTGGTCAAGGTGCCGATCGGCAGCGGGGCAGGGGACTGAACCGATGACGATCGGCCTCGCCCATTACCTGACGGTTGCCGCAGTGCTGTTCACGCTTGGGATCTTCGGCATTTTCCTCAACCGCAAGAACGTCATCATCATCCTAATGTCGATCGAGCTGATGCTGCTCGCGGTCAACATCAACTTTGTCGCCTTCTCGGTGGTGCTGCACGACCTCGTGGGCCAGGTCTTTGCCATGTTCGTGCTGACGGTGGCTGCGGCGGAGGCGGCAATCGGCCTGGCGATCCTCGTCGTCTATTTTCGCAACCGCGGCACGATCCGGGTCGAGGACATCCGGATGATGAGAGGCTGAGAGATTGGCCGTTCTCGTCGTCTTTCTGCCGCTCTTGGCGGCCATCATCGCCGGTTTCTTTGGTCGAGTGATCGGCGACCGCGGTTCCCAGGTAGTGACCTGCGGCGCGCTGGTGCTGTCGGCCATCTTCGGCATCGTGCTGTTCCGCGACGTCCTGGGCCAGTCGGCGCCGCATGTCCAGACGCTGGCGACCTGGATCGCGGCCGGCGGGGTCGACGTGGCTTGGTCGCTGCGGCTCGACACCTTGTCGGGCGTGATGATCCTGGTCGTGACCATCGTCTCGGCGATGGTCCATATCTATTCGATCGGCTACATGGCGCACGACCCGGGCATTCCGCGGTTCATGGCCTATCTGAGCCTCTTCACCTTCTTCATGCTGATGCTGGTGATGGCCAATGACTTCGTCCAGCTGTTCTTCGGCTGGGAGGGGGTCGGCCTCTGCTCATATCTGCTGGTCGGCTTCTGGTACGATCGGCCGGCCGCCGACGCGGCGGCGATCAAGGCCTTTGTCGTCAACCGGATCGGCGATTTCGGCTTTGCGCTTGGCATCTTTGCGGTGTTCGTGATCTTCGGGTCGCTCGATTTCGACACCGTGTTCGGCAAGGCGCCGGGCTCGACCCATGAAGTGATGAACTTCCTCGGCTGGCAGGTGCCGGCGCTGACCCTGGCCTGCATCCTGCTGTTTGTCGGCGCGATGGGGAAATCGGCGCAAATCGGTCTGCACACCTGGCTGCCGGACGCGATGGAGGGCCCGACCCCGGTGTCGGCGCTGATCCACGCCGCGACGATGGTGACCGCCGGCGTCTACATGGTGGTGCGGCTGTCGCCGATGTTCGAGTACGCGCCGATGGCCTTGGCCGTGGTCGGGGTGATCGGCGGCACCACCGCGGTCTTCGCCGCCAGCGTCGGTATGGCGCAGAACGACATCAAGCGGGTGATCGCCTATTCGACATGCTCCCAGCTCGGCTACATGTTCTTCGCCGTCGGGGTTTCGGCCTACGGCGCGGCGATGTTCCACCTGTTCACCCATGCCTTCTTCAAGGCGCTGCTGTTCCTCGGCGCGGGCTCGGTGATCCACGCGATGTCGGGCGAGCAGGACATGCGCCGCATGGGCGGGCTGGCGAGGAAGATCCCCTACACCTACGCGCTGATGTGGATCGGCAGCCTGTCCTTGGCCGGCATCCCGTTTTTCTCGGGGTTCTTCTCGAAGGACTCGATCCTCGCGGCCGCCTGCGCATCGGGGACGGCGGTCGGGCGGTATTCGTTCTGCCTTGGCGTGTTCACCGCCTTCCTCACCGCCTTTTATTCGTGGCGGCTGATCATCATGACCTTCAACGGGCCGTCGCGCGCCGACCATGAGGTCGAGCACCACATCCACGAAAGCCCGTGGGTCATGCTGGTCCCGCTGTTCGTGCTGGCGGCGGGCGCGATGTTCGCGGGCTATCTCGCCGACCATTTCTTTGTCGGCGAAGACCGGGCGGCGTTCTGGAAGAGCGCGATCCTGGTGCTGCCGCAGCACGATTCGATCGGCGCCTCGGAACACAACCCCTTGTTGATCGATTATCTGCCGCTGATCGCTGCGGTCTCCGGCATCGCGATCGCCTACTGGTGCTATCTGTTCCGCCCGTCGATCCCACCGGCGATGGCGATGCGGTTCCGCGCCCTGTACCTGTTCCTGCTCAACAAATGGTATTTCGACGAGCTCTACGACCGGCTGTTCGTGCGCAGCGCCTTTACCCTCGGCGACGGGCTGTGGAAGACCGGCGACGGCGCGATCATCGACGGGCTCGGACCGGACGGCATCTCGGCGGCGACCCGCGAGCTGGCGCGTGAGGCGAGCCGGCTGCAGACCGGCTACGTCTACCACTATGCCTTTGCCATGCTGATCGGCGTCGTCGCGCTGGTCACCTGGTATTTGATCCCACGGTAGCCGCGCGATGCTCCAAGCCATGATCCATTGGCCGCTGCTGTCGCTGGTCACCTTTGTGCCGCTGATCGGCGCGGCGGTGATCCTGCTGGCACGCGGTGAGGAGGCAGTGGTCGCGCGCAACGCCCGCAACATCGCGCTGTGGACCTCGCTGATCGTGTTTCTGCTGTCGATCGTGCTGTGGGTCGAGTTCGACCCCTCGACCGCCGCGTTCCAGTTCGTCGAGAAGGCGCGCTGGATCAGGATTGGCGGGTTCGAGATCAACTATCACATGGGGATCGACGGCATTTCGCTGTTCTTCGTGCTGTTGTCGACCCTGCTGACGGTGCTTTGCATCGTCGCGAGCTGGCAGTCGGTGCATGCCCAGGTCAAGGAATACATGATCGCCGTCCTCGTCCTCGAGACGTTGATGGTCGGCATGTTTTGTGCCCTCGATTTCATCCTGTTCTATGTGTTCTTCGAGGGCGTGCTGATCCCGATGTTCCTGATCATCGGGGTATGGGGAGGCCCCCGACGGGTCTATGCCGCTTTCAAGTTCTTCCTCTACACGCTGCTCGGCTCGGTGCTGATGCTGCTGGCGATCCTGGCGATCTATTCCCAGACCGGCAGCACCGACATCGAGGCGGCGCTGACCCATGCCTTTCCGCCAGGGCTGCAGAAATGGCTGTTTCTGGCGTTTTTGGCCTCGTTCTCGGTCAAGGTGCCGATGTGGCCGGTGCATACCTGGCTGCCGGACGCCCATGTCGAGGCGCCGACCGCGGGTTCGGTGATCCTCGCCGGCGTGCTGCTGAAGATGGGCGGCTACGGCCTGGTGCGCTTCTCGCTGCCGATGTTCCCGATCGCTGCGCAATATTTCACGCCGATGATGTTCGCGTTGAGCGCGATAGCGGTGATCTACACCTCGTTCGTCGCGCTGGCGCAGACCGACATGAAGAAGCTGATCGCCTATTCGTCGGTGGCCCATATGGGCTTTGTGACGATGGGCATCTTCGCCGCGACCAGCGAGGCGGTGCAGGGTGCGGTGATCCAGATGCTGAGCCACGGTTTGGTGTCGGGCGCGCTGTTCCTTTGCGTCGGCGTTGTCTACGACCGCATGCACACGCGCGATATCGACCGCTACGGCGGCCTCGTCTATCGGATGCCGGCCTATGCCTTTGTGTTTATGGCCTTCACCTTGGCGTCGGTCGGGCTGCCGGGCACGAGCGGGTTTGTCGGCGAGTTCCTGATCCTGCTGGGCACGTTCCGGGTATCGACCCTTGAGTGCTTCCTCGCCGCGACGGCGCTGTTTCTCGGCGCGGCCTATATGCTGTACCTCTACCGCCGGGTGATCTTCGGCACGATCACGCGCGACGACCTGCGCAACATCCTCGACCTGTCGCCGCGCGAAAAATTCCTGTTTGCGCCGTTGCTGCTGCTGGTGCTGTGGATGGGCGTCTATCCGAGTTCGTTTCTGATCCCGATCCGCGCCTCGGTCGATAATCTCGTGCAGCACGTCGCCGCCGCGAACGGCGCCCACCAGCGCGCCAGCGCCGAGTAGCCAGCCATGCCGACAATCGCCGCTCCCGACTTTCTGCCCGCGCTGCCGGAGATAGCGCTGGCCTGTGCCGCCATGGCGCTGCTGCTGATCGGCGTGTTCCGCGGCGAAGGCTCGACCCGGCTGGTGTCGTGGCTTTCGGTGCTGGTGCTGATCGGTATTTTGCTGCTGGCCGCGCGCCTCGGGGTCGACCGGCGCATTGGGTTCTACGGGATGTTCATCACCGACGCCTTCGCGCTGTTCATGAAGGCGCTGGTGCTGGTCGGGTCGGCCGTGGCGATCGTGATGTCGATCCGGTTCAATGAGGACCACCAGATCGGCCGCTTCGAATTCCCGGTGCTGATCTTGCTGGCGGCGACCGGGATGATGGTGATGATCTCGGCCAACGACCTGATCACGCTGTATCTCGGCCTCGAATTGCAAAGCCTGGCGCTTTACGTCGTCGCCAGCTTCGACCGGGATTCGGTGCGCTCGAGCGAGGCGGGGCTGTAATTTTTCGTCGGTGGGGCGCTGTCGTCGGGGATGCTGCTCTACGGCGCGTCGCTGGTGTACGGGTTCGCCGGGACGACCAGCTTTGCCGGGCTGGCGAGCTTGTTCACCGGCTCGGTGAAGCCGTCGCCGGGGCTGATCATCGGCATCGTCTTTGTTTCGGTGGGGCTCGCCTTCAAGGTGTCGGCGGTGCCGTTCCACATGTGGACGCCGGACGTCTACGAGGGCGCGCCGACCCCGGTCACCGCGTTTTTCGCGGTGGCGCCGAAAATGGCGGCGATTGCGCTGTTCATGCGGTTTCTGATCGAGCCGTTCGGCGGGATGCTCACCGAATGGCGCCAGATCATCGTCTTCCTGTCGGTCGCCTCGATGGCGCTGGGGGCGGTGGCGGCGATCGCGCAGACCAACATCAAGCGGCTGATGGCCTATAGCTCGATCGGCCATATCGGCTACGCGCTGATCGGGGTGGCGGCGGCGACCCCGTCCGGCATCCGCGGCGTGCTCGTCTATATGGCGATCTACCTGTTCATGAACCTCGGCACCTTTGCGGTGATCCTGTGCATGAAACGGCAAGGCAGGATGGTCGAGAACATCGACGACCTCGCCGGGCTGTCGCGCTCGCAACCGGGGCTTGCGCTGGGGCTGGCGATCTTCATGTTCGCGATGGCCGGGATACCGCCGACCGCCGGGTTTTTCTCCAAGCTCTACGTCTTTCTCGCCGCCATCGACGCTCATCTGAACGGGCTCGCGATTATCGGTGTCGTCGCCAGCGTCGTGGGCGCGTTCTATTACCTGCGCATCGTCAAGGTGATGTATTTCGACGAGCCTGTCGGCGCCTTCGACCGCCCCATCGCCGGCGAGCTCAAGGCGGTGCTGCTGGTGACGGCGGTGGTGACGATGTTCTTCTTCCTGCTGCCCGATCCGGTCGTCGGCAGTGCCGAGGCCGCGGCGGCGTCGCTGTTCCTAAAATGACCGTCGCGTCGTCGCCGCTGCCGCCGCCGTTTCGCGTGGCCGCCTATGACACGATCGGCAGCACCAACGACGAAGCCAAGCGTCTCGCCCGCGACGGCGCGGCAGAGGGGCTGATCGTCTGGGCGAAGCAGCAGCAATCCGGACGCGGCCGGCGAGGGCGGGCCTGGGTCTCGCCGCCGGGCAATCTTTATATGTCGCTGGTGCTGCGGCCGCGTTGCCCGGCGGCGGTAGCGGCGCAGCTCGGCTTTGTCGCGGCGTTGGGGCTCGGCGAGGCTTTGGGTGAACTGGCGCCGGGGAGCATCGACCTCCGCTACAAATGGCCGAACGATCTGCTCGCGAATGGCAAAAAGCTCGCCGGCATCCTGCTCGAAACCGAGATGATGGCCGGCGATCGCCCCGATTTCGTGGTGATGGGGGTCGGGGTCAACCTCGCCTCCTCGCCACGCGACGTGACCTACCCGGCGACCTCGCTGGCCGAGGAAGGCATGACGGCGATCGCACCGCAAACGGCGCTGGCGGGGTTCGTCCGGCATTTCGCACCCTGGCTCGCGCGCTGGCGCGAGGAAGGATTTGCGCCGATCCGCACTGCGTGGCTGGCGCGGGCGAAGGGGCTGGGGGAGGCGGTTCAGGTTCGGCTCGAACGCGGAACCCTCGATGGGCGCTTTCTCGATCTCGACGACGACGGCGCATTGCTCCTCGGCATGCCGGACGGCAGCCGCCGCATCGCCGCCGGCGAAATATTTCCGGTGGCTGCCTGATGCTGCTCGCCATCGATTCCGGCAACACCAATGCGGTCTTTGCCGTCTATGAGGGCGATGCGCTGAAAGCGTCTTGGCGGGTCTCGACCAATGCCCGCCGCACTGCCGACGAATACGCCGTGTGGCTGACCCAGCTTCTGGCGCTGGCCGGGCTCAAGCCCGGCGACATCGACGCGACGATCATCGCCAACGTCGTTCCCGAGGCCAGCTTCAACCTACTCCAGCTCTGCCGCCACTATCTCAACAACGAGCCGCTGGTGGTCGGCGGCGGCGACTGCAACCCCGGTATCGGCATCGATGTCGACATGCCGGCGCAGAACGTCGGCGCCGACCGCGTCGCCAACGCGGTGGCGGCGCAGGACCGCTACAAGCCGCCGCTGATGGTCGTCGATTTCGGCACCGCGACCAATTTCGACGTGGTCGACAAGGGCGGCAACTACTGCGGCGGCATCATCGCGCCAGGTCCGAACCTGTCGCTGCAGGCGTTGGAGATGGCGGCGGCCCAACTACCGCACATCGCAATCAAGCGGCCGCCCGCCGTGGTCGGGCGCAACACGATCTCGGCGATGGAGTCCGGCGTTTTTTGGGGCTATGTCGGCCTCATCGAGGGGTTGATCCGGCGCATCGGTGAGGAGCGCAACGAGAAAATGGGCGTTATCGCCACGGGAGGGCTGGCGCCGCTTTTCGCCGGCGCCACCACAGCGATCCAAAAAGTCGATCCCGATCTCACTCTCTGGGGGCTTCGCCTGATCTATCGCCGCAACCGCAATCAATGAAGACGGCATTAGCCCAGCAGGGCGTCACTCCGCTCGACCGGACGATCGAGCGCGACGAAAAGGGCCTCTATTTTCTCCCGCTTGGCGGCAGCGGCGAGATCGGGATGAACCTCAACCTTTACGGCTATCGCGGCCAGTGGCTGATGCTCGATTGCGGCGTCACCTTCGGCGACGATTCGTATCCCGGGGTCGAGGTGGTGATGCCCGACCCGGCGTTTATCGTCGAGCGCAAGGACCGGTTGCTCGGTATCGTCGCGACCCATGCGCACGAGGACCATATCGGCGCGATCCCCTATCTGTGGCCGCAATTGCAGTGCCCGATCTGGGCGACGCCGTTCACCGCTTCGCTGCTGCGCGCCAAGCTGTCCGAGGTCGGGCTCCTCGACCGGGTCAAGCTCAATGTCGTGCCGATGTCCGGCCGGTTTTCCATCGGGCCGTTTGACCTCGAGCTGATCACCCTGACCCATTCGATCCCGGAGCCGAACGCGGTGGCGATCCGCACGCCGGTCGGCACGGTGATGCATACCGGTGATTGGAAGCTCGATCCCGCGCCGCTGATCGGCGACGTCACCGACGAGGCCGCCCTGATCCGCGTCGGCGACGAAGGGGTCATGGCGATGGTCGGCGACTCGACCAACGCGCTGAAGGAAGGCACATCCGGCTCCGAGGCCGAGCTGCAAGAGGCGCTGAGCGGATTGATCGGGCGCTATCATGGCCGGGTCGCGGTCGCCTGCTTTGCCTCGAATGTCGCGCGGTTGCAGACCATCGCGCAGGCGGCTCACGCGCATGGCCGCGACGTAGCGCTGATCGGGCGTTCGCTGTGGCGCATGGACAAGGCGGCGCGCGAGAACGGCTACCTCACCGATTTGCCGCGCTTTCTGACCGAGGACGAAGCCGGCTATGTGCCATCCGACCGGATCTTGCTGATCTGCACCGGCAGCCAGGGCGAGCCGCGCGCGGCGCTGATGCGCATCGCCCAGGGAAACCACCCGAACATCGTGCTCGACGAGGGCGACGTGGTGATCTTCTCGTCGCGGATCATCCCCGGCAACGAGAAGGCGATCGGTCGGCTCCAGAACGCGCTGGTGCGGCTCGGCATCGAAATCGTCACCGAGCAGGATCATTTCGTCCATGTCTCGGGTCATCCGGCGCGGGCCGAGCTGGCGCGGATGTATCAGATGGTGCGGCCGCTGGTGGCGCTGCCGGTGCACGGCGAGGCGCGCCATCTCGCCGCCCATGCCGAGCTGGCGATGGAGTGCCAGGTTCACGATGCGCTGATCATCGAGAACGGCGACGTCGTACGGCTCGACGCGCAGGGCGCGACCATCGCCGGTCAGGTGCCATCCGGCCGCATCGCCAGCGACGGCAAGCGGCTGGTGCCGCTCGACGGCGCGGTCCTGCAGCAGAGGAAGCGGGTCGCCAATCAGGGCGGGGTCGTCGCCACCGTGATCATGGACCGTGCCGGCGGTCTTGCCGCGCCGCCGCAGATTTCGCTGATCGGCCTGGCCGAGAAGAACGAGGCGGAGGAAGTGGCCGCCAGCTTGCGCGACAAGGTCGCCGCTGCTGTCGACTCTCTGCCGCGGCCGCTGAGGGCCGACGACGATGCCGTTCGCGACGCCGCCAATCGCGCGCTGCGCCGGGCAATCAACGAGCGCTTCGGCAAACGAGCGCTGATCGACATCCAGCTGGTTCGGTTGTGAGGGTGGCCGATGATCGGGAAGCTCAACCATGTCGCCATCGTCGTTCCCAATCTCGCCGCCGCGACGACGCTGTACCGCGACACGCTCGGCGCCAAGGTGTTGCCGCCGCATGCGCTGCCCGAGCACGGCGTAACAGCGGTTTTCGTCGAGCTGGAAAATACCCGGATCGAGCTGTTGGAGCCGCTCGGGGCGGGGTCGCCGGTGCGCAAGTTTCTCGAACGCAACCCCGCCGGCGGTGTGCACCATCTATGCTACGAGGTCGGCGACATCCGCGCCGCCCGCGATACGCTGCGGGCCAAGGGCGCGCGGGTGCTGGGCAACGGCGAGCCGTATTCGGGCGCCCACGGCAAGCCGGTGCTGTTCCTGCACCCCAAGGATTTTTGCGGCACGCTGATCGAGCTGGAACAGGTCTGACGGTCGCAGATCATGGGCTGGGTCACCGGCGTTGTCGTCTACGTCCTCACCTGGTGGTTGGTGCTGTTCGCGATCCTGCCGCTGCGGGTGACGCCCACCGACCCGGGCGAAACCGGGTATGGCACCGGCGCACCGAAGCAGCCGCATCTGTGGTGGAAGATCGCCCTGACATCGGGGATTGCCGCGGTAATCTGGCTTGCTGTCTATGCTCTGGTGAAATCGCCCTGGCTCAGCTTTCGCGGAGATTGAGGTGAGCGCCGCCTATTGCCTAGCTGCGCCAAACAGTCCGCTGCATGGGCCCTATCACTCGACCGAATACGGTTTTCCCGCGCGTGACGAAGCGGTGCTGTTCGAGCGGCTGGTGCTCGAGATCAACCAGGCGGGCCTCTCGTGGGCCACGATCCTACGCAAGCGCGACGCGTTTCGCGCGGCCTTTGCCGGTTACGCGGTGGACGAGGTCGCGGCATTCGGTCCGGCGGATTTCGATCGGCTGATGGCGGATGCGGGGATCATCCGCAACCGGTTGAAGATCGCGGCGGTTATCGACAATGCAAGGCGAATCCAAGAACTGCGCGTCTCGCATGGCTCGTTCGTCGAGTGGCTCGATGCGCATCATCCGCGGTCGCGCGAGGAATGGGTCAAGCTGTTCCGCAAGACCTTCCGCTTCACCGGCGGCGAGATCGTCAACGAGTTCCTGATGAGCCTCGGCTATCTAGCTGGGGCGCATGAGGAAAACTGCCCCATCTATGCCGCAATTGTGGAACTCCCTCCACCCTGGATCGTTCGGCAAAAGCGGCCGCCGGATGAGCCCTCCGAGCCAAATTGACGCGGGTTCGGTGCCGGGCTATAGGGACGTGGGCCTCGATCACCAAAAAGTATACTGGCCCGGTGCATTTTAGGGCTGGTGCCAACTTCCCACATCGTGGGCGCGAGCCTGGAAGAGAGTCGTTCCACCGGTCGCCAATGAAGGAGGAAACCTTGTCGTTGCGGCACAGATATCAAACCATCCTGACCCAGCTGGCGCCTGCGGGGGCCGTGGGTGTGTCGTTGGCGCTCGGTGCGGCGCCGGCCGTGGCCAGCGAGCATCCCGCCGGCGATCAGCCCTCCGTCACCGAAAAGGAAAAGGTTTCCGAGCGGCTGGCGGCCGTTCGCGACGCCGTTTCGGCTTTGGCCGAAATTAAGACCGACGCCGCCAAGGCCGACGGCCGTCTGGCCTGGGGCAATTGGGGCTATGGCTGGGGCGGCGGCGGCGGCTGGGGTTGGCCGAACTGGAACAATTGGCACAATTGGCGGAACTGGGGAAACTGGTTCCATAACTGGTAAGTCTTGGAACACGGGAGGCGGACGGCGGGCGGCCCTGTGGGTACAGCCATGCCCCAGATACAGCTGCTGGTCGTCCAGCCGACCCCGTTTTGCAATATCGACTGCCGTTACTGCTATCTGCCCGACCGCACCAATAAAGCGGTCGTCGCCGACGAGACCCTCAGAAATCTGTTTAGCCAGGTCTTCGCTTCGGGTTGGGCGAAGGACGGGCTGAGCGTCGTCTGGCATGCCGGGGAGCCATTGGTGCTGCCGGTCACGTTCTACAGGCGTGCCTTCGCGCTGATCGACGAGTTGAAGCCGGCCGGCTTGTCGGTGACGCATTCGTTTCAGACCAACGGCACGCTGATCGACGATGCCTGGTGCGAGTTGCTCGGCGAGGCCAACGTCAGTGTCGGGGTCAGCATCGACGGGCCGCAGCGCCTGCACGACAAGAACCGGGTAACCCGCTCCGGCCGCGGCACCTTCGACAAGACGATTGCCGGGGTACGGCTGCTGCGCCGGCACGGGGTGCCGTTCCACGTCATCTCCGTGCTGACCGCCGAAAGCCTCGCCGCGCCGCGCGAGATGTTCGATTTCTACCTCGCCGAGGGGATCGAGCATGTTTGCTTCAATGTCGAGGAAAGCGAAGGCGATCACCGCTCGGAGGCGTTTGCCGACGCTGGGATCGACCGGGTCTACTATCGTTTCTTAAGCGAGTTCTGGCGTCTTTCGGCGGCCCATCCGGGCAGGCTCAATTTTATCCGCGAGATCGACGATGCGCAGCGCAACGTCTTTCGCCCGCAGGAGGCCGGGTTCTTCAACCAGCTCGCAATCCCGTTCGCGGTGATGAGCATGGATTGGACCGGCAACATCGCGACGTTCTCGCCCGAGCTGTTGGGGCTGAAGAACGCGGAATACCAGGATTTCGTTCTCGGCAACGTCAACCGCGACCAGCTGGCCGACATGGCGGATGCGCCGTTGCTCGCCAGGATGAAGGCCGATATCGACGCGGGCGTCGCCCTATGTCGCGACACCTGCGAGTATTTCAGCGTCTGCGGCGGCGGCGAGCCGGTCAACAAGCTGTTCGAGAACGGCAGCTTCGCCAGCACCGAGACCACCTATTGCCGGATGACCAAGATGCGGGTCACCGATCTGGTGCTCGATCGGCTGGAGCGAGTGAACGCGACGGGGGAAGGCTTCCGGCCGGCCGTACCGGCCGAGAACGCTTCATCGGTTTTGTAAACAGCCGCCAGGCGGCGGCTGCCGGGCATTGGGCTTACTTGGGAGGACCGAATGACAATCAATGTTTCAAGAATTTATGGGGTAGCCGCGGCTGTGGTGCTGACGGCCGGACTTAGCAGCGCCGCTTTCGCCCAAGGCTCCGGTCAACCGGCGGGTGGAGGGGGAGGCGGAAACGCGCCCGCACCCGCAAGCGAGGCGCAAGGTTACCAGCAGACCGGTGCTGACCAGAACGCTGCCGGCCCTGCCGGCGCGCAACACGCGGCAGAAGTGCCGCTCCTCTACGTCACTGGGATCGAGGTCGTGCACGGCACGCTCGACCCAAAGGTCGACGTCATTCGCGTCACCGGCCTTGCCAGCTCGCAAGGCTGGAGCAACCCGCAGCTCGTGCCGTTCTTCTACGGCAAGCCGGCCGACGATGTGCTCGACATGCAGTTCATTGCGCAAAGCCCCGAGCAATCGCAAAAGGCCGAAGGCTATGTGCCGGTCAGCGCCAGCTTCACCCTCGAGGCCGGGCATTCCTTTAAAGGCGTCCGCGTGCGCGCCGCCGCCAACGCGCTGACCCTCAAGCAGATGAACGGGACCGCCACCGCGCAGCCCAAGACCGATGGCTGCAAGGAATGCGTCGGCAAGAAGTTCGTCGAGAAGGGCAAGGGCCAGGCCGCGGCGGGCACCATCCGCGGTGAGGACCTGCCGCCCGACTACCGACCGATCGGGCCGGACCACGGGGTCAAGGGAATGGTCCACAACCCGAACCGGATCAACCTGATCCTCGACGAGGGCGACAAGATCGTCATGGCCTTCTGGGAATAGCCTGAGGCCTCAAGCCTCCGGCCGCTCTGCGCTGGGGTCATATGGCCCCGGCGCAACGCGCAGCGCCTCCGATCCGGCGCGCGGCCGGGCCGCCTCGTCCGCGCCGGCGCAGGAAATCTCAAAAAAGTGGAAATGGTCGGAGTGAGAGGATTCGAACCTCCGGCCCCTACGTCCCGAACGTAGTGCTCTACCAGGCTGAGCTACACTCCGCCGCCGCCATCTGTCCGGCGCGGGCGCGGTCTATAGCGCCTCTGCCGGGTTTGCGCAATTAGAAGCCGCGTTCGGTCGAGAACGCCGCAGCCTCGACCAGAGCCCGCCGCAGCGGGCTGTCGGGAAATCGGTCGAGCGCGTCGATGGCCGCGCCGGCGTAAACGCGGGCGCGGGCCAGCGTCTCGGCCAGGGCGCCGCGCCGTTCGAGGGTGCGCATCGCGCGTTCGAGGTCGCCTTCGCGCTGCTCGCCGTCTTCGAGCGTGCGCCGCCAAAAGACCCGCTCCTCAGGGTCGCCGCGGGCAAAAGCGATGACGATCGGCAGGGTAATCTTGCCGTCGCGGAAATCGTCGCCGATCGCCTTGCCGAGCTCGCTCTGCTGCGCCGAGAAGTCGAGCATGTCGTCGATCAGCTGATAGGCGATGCCGAGGTTGCGGCCGAAGCGCTCGAGCGCCAGCTCGTCGTCGTGCGGGCGCTTGGCGAGCACGGCGCCGACGCGGGCGGCGGCGGCGAACAGCGCCGCGGTCTTCGCTTCGATCACCGCAAGGTAGTCTTCCTCCGACGTCGCAGTGTCGTTGGCGGTCATCAGTTGATGCACCTCGCCTTCGGCAATCACCGAGGCGGCGCGCGACAGGATTTCGAGAATCCGCAGCGACCCGTCCTCGACCATCAGCTGGAACGAGCGCGAGAACAGGAAATCGCCGACCAGGATCGCGGGCTTGTTGCCCCAAACGGCGTTGGCGGTGTCGCGGCCGCGGCGCAATTCGCTGGCGTCGACCACATCGTCGTGCAGCAAGGTCGCGGTGTGGATGAACTCGACGACCGCGGCGATTGCGACATGGCGTTCGCCTTCGCGGTAGCCGCAGAGTCGGGCGCAGCCGAGCGTCAGCAAAGGCCGCAGCCGCTTGCCGCCGGCCGATACGATATGGCCGGCCAGCTGCGGGATCAGCGACACCGGGCTGTGCATCCGCTCGACGATCAGGGTATTGACCCGTTCGAGGTCGGCGGCCATCAGCCGGAACAGCGGATCGAGAGACGAGGCAGGGCGGGCCTGCGCGCGGTCGATACTCGGCAGCGGAGCCACAAATACTCCCAACGGTGCGCTCGGCCGCGCGGGCGGCAGACGAGCTTGACGTGCCCGAAGGCGAGCGAGCATAGAGTGACGGGGTGCCCGGTCAAGTGCGGCGCCTCGTGCGGCATAATCGCGGGTATTAAATCCCTGGGCCCGGACAACCGCCGATGAAAGAGCTGCTGCGCACCAACAACATCGTCCGCCTGTCCTGGCTGCAGACGCTGCTCACCGATGCAGGCATCGGCAGCGTGGTGCTCGATCAGCACACCAGTCTGATCGAAGGCAGCATCGGCGCAATTCCCCGC
>JBBRPG010000078.1:0-17627 GCA_038228485.1 Alphaproteobacteria bacterium | reverse complement strand
GACCGATGCCGACGTCGCCCCTCCAAACTTGTGCCCATAATCGAACTTGTGGACACTTCCCATCACCACGCCGAGATCCCAAGCCCCAATCTCGATCATTCAGCCGATCCCGAAAAGGCGGCCACCAGCGGAGGGATACGTGGCGCGTATCTTCAGCGATGCTGCGCACGGTGCCTGACGCGAAGTAGCTGAACCTGCGCAACCCTGTTCGCGTCACCTGCTCAACCACGTTACCCACCCCGTCGTAGGCAACGTTGCACGTGGTGCCGCCGAGACCGGCGTTGCCGTAGCCGATGCGGCACACGCGATCACGATCGCCGGTTCGGTAGAGGAGCGTCGCGTCAGCGCCGCCGAGAAGGTCGGTCAGCCCGAGGACGTTGCCGAGCGTATCGTAGGTGAACTGCCAGCTGGAAAGGGTCGTCGCGCCGTCGGTCTGCAAAGCCGACGAAAGCCGGCCGAGCGGGTCGTACCCGACATTCGTGTCTAGCCCACTAGTGGCACCGTCTCTCATCTCATGCCTGGCCCGCTCGCGGCCCATCGGGTCGTAGCCCAGGTAGAGGATGCGCCGGGACCCGAGGCCCGACGAGACAGTCACCTCGTTCATCAGTCGCCGGCCGAGGTCGCTGTAGGTCGCCCTATAATCGACATTGCCGCCGTACAATGCCTTCCGAACGCGGCCGAACAGGTCGATGTCGGCGGCATCGTAAAGGATTTTGCTGGCCGACCCCTCCGAGAATTTAATCGACCGAAGCCGGGCCGCCGAATCATAGCTGTAGTCGACCCGCTCCTGCTCGTGGCCAGTGTCGGGTAAGAAGAACTCGAGCGTCGAGGGCGTACCGTCGGCATGAACTGTGCTCTTCTCGACGTATGCGCTGCCCTGCCTGTCGATGAATGACTTTGCGTTCACGCTACCGAGGGCGTCGTAGCTGAAGAAAACGGCTCCTGTCGGCGCCTTGGCCTCAGCGAGCCTTCCCAGCACGTGCGTCGGCACGACCTGAGGCGCGACACTCAGCCCCACGTCGTACACGTACTCGTTCAGCGTCTCGGGGTCAGTCACTCCGTTGTTCCGCTCCTCGCGATGGATCGCCCGACCGAGCGCATCGTATTGGGTGATCAGGCGGTGGTCGGTTGACGGCAGACTGGTTGCGTCGGTCCACCGTACCTCGCGCAGCTCTCCCCAATCGCTGTACTGGGTGAGCCGCCCGGGCCGGTCACCGTGCTCAACAGCCAAAGGCCGGTGCCCGCGAGGGCCGATGGCGTGGTGAAGAGGTACGTGCGACCGTGGCCGTCGCTCATTGTCCAAGTGCCGTTCTGCTCGCGCAGGAGAAGCGCGGGTGCATCGCGCCGCGCGACCCACTCGGTCCCCTTACGGACGAGGTCGATGCCTTGTCCCATAATTGAGAGAGAGACGTGCTCACGACCCAAGGGCCGGACATCATCGCCAAAGGCGGGCCGGCGACCCGCGAAAGAGTTGTTGCGCCGCACGTAAAAGAGCGGCACGTCCCAGCCGAGCCCTGCCGCGCCAACGCCGCGCGCGCCGGAAGTAATCTGCAGCGGCACCGGCAGGCCGCCACGCGCGGCCGGCAGGTCGAGGGGCACCGAAGCCGCATAGCCTCCCGACGCATTCACCATACCCGGCTGGTGTCCGGTGTCAGACGCGCGACCTGCGTAGTGCCCACCGGTGGGTGCGAGTTGCGCTGCGGCCATGCGCGGCCCCATCGAGAGGAGAATCCCCAAGGCGACAGAGAGCGGCAACTGCCAACGGATACACTTCAGCGTCAGGTTCGAGTTGCGGTTCACGCAGATCTCCCCCTGTGGAATTCAAATATACGAAATCTGCGGACCTACGCCTGGCCGTTGTCAAGAATGTGTCGTGCATCTCGAGCTAATAGCGTCGACGGGCGGCCGAGAAAGGACGTTATGTTGCATGAAGTTCAGCTGACCAGCCGGCCATGCTGAGCCCCCGGCGCCGCTGCATTTCCTTAAGCGCCGCGGGGCCTGCCCGGGATTGGCGGTCAGGGCCTGCGCCCCTCTGGTGGCTTGCTGATTGCTCACAGGTGGCAGCTCTCGCCCGACCACCCGAGCCGTTCCTGCTCGGCCAGCATCTTCGCGGCTGGCTCTATCGCGAGGGCTGCCTTCGCGCCGGCTGGGCGAGTAGCTGGCAATGGACGCGCGACGGCGACCTCGATCACCTCTTGACGAGGCCGCAGCCCGCTCGCCAACCAGATGCGGCTCATCCTGCACACCGCCGCCTACTGGCTATTGCTCACCGTCCGAGATGCGATCCCGAAGGGGCACGCGCTCGCCACCGCCGAGTTCACCACCATCCGCCTGCGGCTCTTGAAGCTCGGTGCCCGCGTCATCGAGATGGCGTCGCGCGTCCGTCTCGCCTTTGCCGCTGCCTGCCCAGACGCCAGTTTGATTCGGCACATCGCGGCAGCGCTGATGCCGACAGGGCCGTAAACGGCGGGGCCGCAATCGCCCGTCAACCCGTTCCCGAAAACCTCCGACGCCCACCCGAGACACCAAAGCCAGCGGCGAAACAGACGCTTCGGACGCTCATGCGCTCGCCGCGTCAGCGCGCCGGTTCGGCTGCTATCCGGCACCGCCGTGAATAAGAGCGGTTAGCTCACTGACGATGCGCAGCGATGGGCGACGACGACACGCTCCGGTGCCGATCGCGCGTGGCTGGGTTTCGCCGCTCGACCAGGTCGCCCAAATCCCCGAGGAAGATTTGCCGGTCAAACTTGATCTTGGCTTTCGCGGCAATCGGGATTGCCGCCCTTCGTCTGGCCGCCCTTCCGGGCGTTGCGGCGCGGATTTTCCAGATTTGATACTTTCGCGACAACGAGGCCATTTAGCCGCCATGCAAGACGGCGCCCCAGGCAACCAGAATGGCGCCCGGCACCCGATACATCCGTCTGATATAGTCGGGCTATTTGCCTTTGAACCAGCCGAGGGCGATCGTGACAAGCTGTTGATCGGTCATTCCTTGCAGCGTCGCTGCGAGCAGCGCGAGGTTGCCACCTTCTACCCGCAGGCCAAGTTTGCCGATCAGCCGGTTTCGCATCTCCGCGAGCTGGCTGCGAGTGGCCGCGCGATTCAACCCGGCGACGCTCATGCCGCAAAACGCCTCTCGAACGCCTTCGTCATGCTGCGCACGGTCCGTCATCCTCTGGTTCGTCCCCCGTGGCCGGAATGGTTCGGCTCAACTGCCACAGCGAAATCGTGTCGGGCGGCAGGGGCCGGCGGCGGTATCGCTGCCGCGATCCCGTCTTATGCATGACGAGATCGGCGCCATCCCGGTCGAGCGCCACGATCTCGCAGCGCTCTAAAAGCAGCGTCAAACCCATGCAGTCGAAACGCCGATCGGGCGCCTCAGGGGCGCAGCCAAAGATTTCGAGATCGCTCCAGCCACACGCCGCGGCCGTGCTGGCCCACTTGTGGATTAACGCGCCCGCGGCATCGACGATGCGCGCCCAGCGATCCGGTAGAAACCCTGTTGGCGGCGGCATCGTTGAGAGCGCGGCAAAACCCTCCGCCCATGCCCGCGGCACGCCGGCACCGTATTCAATGATGGCGGCACGCTCTTCGAGGTCATCCGCGTTTTGTGCTCTAGGAGACGAAAGAAACGAATTTAACGAAAGAGGTCCCTCATCCTGCTGCGGAGGGGCTCTTTCCTCCTGCCGCAGAGGGGCAGAAGGGGAACTTAATTCGTTTATTTCGTTTATTTCGTTGCTAAGAGCGCGAACTGGCTCACTGCGACTGAGGGCCCGGAGGGTATCGAGTGCACTCATGCCGGCATCTCCTTTTGTGACGCCGCCGTCCAGATTTCTGGCGCCCTACCGTTTACCGCCGCGCCTTTGTGCTGCGTAGCGAGCCCACGGCGGGACAGTTCGCCGAGCGCGCGGGCAACTTGATTTGCCGGTAGGTTTCTGGAGAACAAGTTGCTGATCTCGGTGCGGGTGAGCCCCGAACGCCCTGCGGTTTTTAGCGCGGCAAGGATCGTGTCCGCCGCTTGATCGCCCAGCGTATCGCCGAAGATGTACTCGACCGACTTGTGGCAGAACTCCTGAACGGCCACCGCCGCAGTCAGATGTTCAAGCTCGATATGCTGAGTGCCCGCCCACAAAGCATAGATCGTGGCCAGGCGGACAACCTGTGCCTCGGCGCGGGCGGTAAGGGAGCCAAGAAGGCCGGGCCGATCGGCAGAAAGATCGCGATAGATGGTCGCCCAACCTTCCGCTGCCGCGGGCGACATGATTACCCTCTGGACGCCTTGGGCCTGGGCAACAGCGCGTCTCACCCTCCCGGCCATTCCGGTAACGTCTTCCTCACGAAGATGCCCGCCGAACGGCAGGAACTTCGAGCGCCGAACGCAAGCGAAGAAGAACCTGTTGCCGAACCCATTGGCCATGTCGGTCCGGTCGAGACATTCTCGCAACTCGGCCGCGGTGATATGACCGATGATGCTGATGCATGCCCCGGAAGCGCGCGCCGGCGAGTTTTTCGTCATGGTAGCGAGATCACCCCGGTCCCATGCGTCGCGCAGCACTCGGGAGAGGATATTTCCTTCACGCTGCATAACCCGGAGGGCACCAGCAAACTCGGACTCGATCACCAGCAGCCGCTTGTCGGAAACGCCTGTATCAACCGTCTCCTCAACCATGACGGCGGCGGCGCCCTTCCCCTCCCGAACCATCTTGGTGATCGGATCGCGTACCTCCCAAATCACGCCCTCGCCACTCGACAGCCCGGTATGCAACCGGCGCGTCGTCCATTCATCATCGACATTACGAAATAACGAACGAACCCGGTCTTCGCCGGTCCCCTTGCGCGCCTTGGCGCTGTCGCCGACCTTGAGCACGAACAAATTTGGCCCGTGCTCCGTACTCTCGACCCGGTAGTGTGGCCCGCGACCGATGCAGTTGCCAAAAAAGGCATGGGCGCTCAGAAGCAATCCAGCGCGATCGCTCTCCGTGTGCGGGTCAATCATGCGAACGATATCGCCGGCCAGGCCTATAAATGCGTTTTCGGCCAGCACCGGGAACTCGCGAACGGACACCTCTTCTGCCCCGGCCCCGGCGCCAGTAGGGCCAGGGCCTGGTGAGAGATGCTTTTCGGCGATCGCGGCCTCGAATTGGCGGTGCACCGCGTCGTGCCCGGCGAGCTGTGCCATGTCGTTAAAGTCCTTTGCCTTTTCCGAGCGGTCTGGTCCGAACAGCGGGATTGCAACCGCGCCATTGACCGCGGCGGCTGCCTCTTTGGCTTTGGTAATGCCGGGGTTGCCGATCGTGAGGCAATCGTCGTCGGCCGCGATGATGATGCGGGCGGTCAGGTATTTCTTGCGGATCGCCTCGGCGACGCGCTTGAGGTTGCCGCAGTCGAACGCGACAACTACGGCGTAGGCAGTTGCCTCGCGGATGCTGGCCGCGGTCGCGTAGCCCTCGGCGATCACGATCACGTCGGCGTCTACCGCCTCGCCGAGCATGCAACAGCGGGCACTAACCGCGCCGCCCATTAGGAACCGCTTAGCTCCGTCTTCCGTGATGAATTGGAGCGACGATAGCTCCCCTTGAAGATCGGTGACGGGGACGATCAGCACCGTCTCGTGACCCGGCGTTACCCTCGCCCGATGCGGCTTAATGCCCTTGCTGACAAAGTATGGGTGGTCGCTCGGCGCGGCACGGGCGGCCCCCAGATGCCCTGGGCTTTAGCTTGCGCTTCGGCGTGGCGGCGCTGTTCTTCTTGCTCGCGCTCGTTCCGATGGGCCGCAGCCTTGGCGGTGAGATCCGCGCGTTCAATCGGGGTGAGTCCCCGGTATAGATCGGAGCGCCAGCTCTGCCAGCCGAGCCCGTCGCGCCAGTTCTCGAGGCCGCCAGCGGGCAGGTCATCCAAATGTAGGATGTACGCCGCATCGTTCTTGCCGCCGCGCCCCACTGCATCGCAGCGGTGCAGCTTGCCGTCAGCGATCAGCCGGTGGGGCGGGATGATGTCTCGCTCGGTGAGCGCCTCGCGAAATTGCGCCTCGGCATCTTCAGGACGCGCTCGCGGCGCGGCGCCGCTCATGGCAGCGGACCTCCGCGCCCGGATACTTGATCAGCCCATCGTTGCAAAAACTGGCGTTCGGACTGTTCGGCAACCTTAAGTACGTCGAGCTGGTGAAGATCGACGTGCCGCTCGATGCAGTCCCGAACCAGAGTTCTAAGCTGTTGAGCTGCGATCGCGTCAAGCTCGACGCTATCGCCCTCAAATCCCTTTGCGTGGTTGTTGCCCTTCCGCTTTGTCGGTCGGCTGGGCAACGACCATTGTTCTATTTGTGATGGTGTGACGGCGACGCGTTCGAAATGGATTTCGGCATTAGGAGCGTGGCGTCGGAGACCCTTTTCCACCTGCTGGGCTATCAAGATTCCGGAAGGATCGTGATCGCCGAACTGGAAGATGTGGGCGGGTTTGTCTTCGGCTTGTATTGCCTCCGCCGCGCTCTGCAAGTAGGTGTCGGAGGAGAACCCTTTCGACACCATCAACGGCACATCGTACGTCTCTGTCTCTTCCATGATGACGCCGGCGAGAGCGTCTTTCTCGCACCAGACCTCGACGTAGCAGTCCGCGTCTGCCCAAAGGTTTCGCCGATAAAAGCGAGCCGTCTGGCGCAACATCTCACCCAAGCCTCGATAGGTCTGAGGCTTGCGCATCCACCGCGTGTTGTCGCTGATCCAGGCGTATGGGATGACGCCATTGCGCCGCATCTGGGTCAACAGCCTGATGACCGTGCCTTTGTATATGGGCTCTGTCTTCTCGATCATGCCGGTCACGGTCAGCGCATAAAAGCACTGGCGGCACGTCATCGGGTTATCGGCCGCGAGTGCGTTGTAGATCGCCTCGCGGAGAGCCTCCATCTCCCGCTTGGTGCGTCTGTCCCGTTTTATTGACCTTGGTGAATAAATGTCCGTGGCGCTCATCGGGCGGCACCAGATACAGCGGGGCCGCAACAGGCCGATCGCCGCCCACCTCGGACAGGGACGCGGCGTCAATCTCGCCGTACCGCGCCACCGCGGCATCGATTTCGCTGCGGATCAGAAAGCGCGCGCCGAGTTCTCTCAGCAGCTCGAAAGTCCGACGGCCATCAAGACGACAGACATTGCGCTGCAGCCTAATATCGGCCAGGTCGATGGCGCCCGTCATGGCGACCGCCTCGGCAGCGCTCGGCGGCTGATGTGCCTGTACCGATCGGATCGGCTAGAAGAAGGGCGGTTGCCTGCGTTTTGAAATTCGGCCCGCCCTTGCCCGGCGGGTCGTTTTCGTTCGGGCGGCACTCGTCCGCGATCGAGCGGCGCCATCACTCGACCTCTTCGGGATATTCGGAGGTGGAGCGGACAATCGGCAGCGAAGCGATGTAAGCTGCGATGTCTTCGGGCCTGTAACGAACGAGGCCGCCGAGTTTGACCCAAGGCGGGCCATCACCGCGCACCCGAGACTTTTGCAGCGAACTCCGCGCGCACCTGAGAATTCGGGCGACGTCGCGGTCGCTGAGAAGGGGATCGAGCATCTGCAATATATCCTCTTGAGGCAGCGCCCGCCATCGGCGCGCAACAAGACCTAACACCTTACAAATACTGGATAAAGAGACGGCCCTTACGTGACGCTGTGTGACGTTATAGGACGTAGAACGACGCTATTTTGGACGCTGGCCGGGTCCCTCAGCCCTTCTCCTTGTGCGAATCTGCTTCACCGCCTCCGCGATGCGAGCGCGTATCTTGGTCTTGGGAAGCGTCGGCACTTGCCCGCCGGCCCGTTTGCGGCGCTCCAAATCCTCCAAATACAAAACTGCCGTCTCGTCAGCTGGCGTTTGGGGCTGCCCCAGTTTGTCATGGCTCCTGAGGAATTCGGCCAAATCCGGCCAGTAACCACGGCGAGCTCTCGGTGCCGGATCATCTGACATTACTGGCCGCTGCTGCGCCTCACACTGATCCCCCGACGCTGCGGCAATCGCGCGCTCGGCTGCCGGTCGACTGTCCGGCTCAGCCGCGGACAATCCAGGCAGGTTCGCAGCGTTACTAGGGGAGGCAACCGCGGGCGCCGCTGGCTCTGTTGCGGCGATATCCTCTGGGGTCGATGGGGCTAGTGGTGCCTCCACCGCCACTCGTGTCCGCACGGTTGTCGGCAGAGACTGGGCCTGGTGCGGGGGTGCTGGGCCGATCCAACGACGAAGGTGGCGTCGGTACAACCAGATATCGGCGGTGTAATCTCCAACCCATCTGTTGTCGCTTATTGAGCTTTTCTCCCAATCGAGGTTCCCTCGAATGATGTCGACTTGCTGACCGCGGTCGTCGTAGAGGGTGAGGGCGCGTTCCTTGAACGCTCTTTTTAATGCCGCTCTGGCCAGATCGTGGCTGCAGGAGCAACGCTCAACTACAAATTCGAGTGCTTCATTCAGTAACAGTTTTAAAGGCGGTGGGAGCGGCATTTTCGCCTCCGTAGGGCGCCGTATGATCGTCGACGGGGAAACGCGGTACGGTTCCGCGCTTGTCGGCTGGCCAGCCTATCCCCGCCGATTCGGTCTATGAACTTCAGCGCAGCGGCACCACCGTCGCTTTAGCGCGACCATCGTCGCCACCCATCGCTGCCGCGATCTTGCCGGCGACAGCGGCGGCAGCGGCCTTTACGGGATCGGACGCTAAATGCCTGGGTGTGTCCCAACATCTTACCGATGATCGGCAAGCCCATCCCGCTCGACGCGGCGACGCTGGCGAACGCGTGCCTTAAATCGTGTAGCCGCACATCATCGAGCTCTGCTACTCGGCGGATTTTCTGCCACGGGGTTTCGAGGTTGCCGAGCGCGGCGCCCGCTTTCTTTCCGGCGATGACGTGCGGGTTGCCATCGAGCCGCGGCAACCCGGCGAGCACCGCGAGGGCAGGCGGCGGTAAATGCAGGGTTTTCGCGCCCGTCTTGCTGTCGGGTAGCCGCGCCTCGCCGCGCTCGAAATCGATCCATGCCCATTGCAGCCCGAGGATTTCGCCGCGCCTGGCGCCCGTGAACGCCAACAACTGGATCGCGGCGACGGCATAGGGCGAGCCTTCATAGGCCGCGAGCGCGTCGCCCAGCTGCGCCAGCTCGGCCGGCGATAACATTCGTTCGCGTCTGTGCTCGGTGAACTTCTCAACGTGGCGGCATGGATTTGAACCGTCCGGCCGCAAGCCCCACTTCTCGGCGCAATTGAACATCGTCGATAGGAGCGCCACGATGCGATTGGCCTGAAACGGCGCCGAGCGGTTCGCGTGGTGCAGGCGAATCACTTCCGGCCGCGTCACATCGACAACCTTCCGGTTCCCGAGCGCCGGCAAAATGATGCGGTCGAACAGCTTTTGATATGAGCGCGCCGTGCTGGCCTTGCGCTTCGCCTCAACGTGCTCGGCCAGGAACCGCCGTCCAATGTCCGCTATCGTCGGAGACTCCTGCCGGAAAGTCTTATCGGCGGCAGGATCGGCGCCGCCCGCGATCAACCCGCGCAACCGCATGGCCTCGCCGCGCGCCGTCTCCGGGGTCCAAGGCGAACCATGACGGCCGATCGTCAACTTGCGTAACGGCGCGCCCCGGCCTCTGCCAGCCCGATAGTGCAGGATGTAGCTTTTGCCGCCGCCCCGTTGCACGCGGACGCCAAAGCCTTTGACCTCGGCATCCCATAGAACCGTCTCGGCGCCGTCCGCACCGGCACGTAACGCGTCAACATCGCGCTTGGTGATTTTGCCGCGCATCGCCTGTCGCCTCCGCACCATCGATGCTTAGGTATCGCATAGGTATCACGCGAAATCCAGCGCGCGGTAACAGACGGCAATCTAATATGGCGCGAGGACAAGGCTTTCCGCCCCACCGGCTACTCTCTGCAATCCACGGAAACCGTATGCCGGAAATACATCATCAACGGCTACCGCCAATTCTTTCCGTCGCGCACGCACCCGATCGAGATGACCCAGGGGCCCGCCCCGTTTCTGCAGATGGGGCGGATCGACATCCCTTCGGTTGTCGAGGACGAATTCAACGATTGGTACAACACCGCCTACATCCCGCCCTATCTGCAGGTGCCGGGCTGTCTCGGCGCGCGGCGCTATGTGGCGATCGACTCGCAACCGAAATACCTCACGCTCTACGAATTCGAGAACCCGACCGTCTCGGAAAGCGAGCCTTGGGTAAAAGCGCGCGACGGCAACCCGTGGAGCAACCGCATCCGTCCGTATATGCGGCACGATGTCGGCTCGCCGGGCGTCTATCGCCGGGTCTTTCCCAAGTGACGGCATCTACGAGCGATCTCTGCACGGATTGATGATTTGGAGGGCGCCGCCGGGGCGGCGTATCCTTTCGCTTTCCGCCCTCAAGAGGCACACCGCCATGCCCTCCCCCGCCGGCGACCCCAGCCTGCTCCCCGCCCATCAGCTATCCGCCGAAATTGCCGCGCGCCGGCTGTCGCCGGTCGAGGTGACCGAAGCGTTCCTCGCCCGGATTTCCGAGTACGATCCGCAGCTCCACGCCTTTATCGCGGTCTACGGCGACGAGGCGCGGCTTGCCGCCGAGGCCGCCGACAAGGCGATCCGCTCCGGCCACGCGGTCGGGCCGCTGCATGGCGTTCCGATCGCGCTCAAGGATCTGATAGACCTCGAAGGCCGGGTCACGACAGGCGGCTCGGCCGCGTGGCGCGAGCGGCGCTCGCCGGTCACCGCCACCCTCGCCCGCAAGCTGATCGCCGCCGGGATGATCGTGCTCGGCAAGACCCATACGGTCGAGTTCGCGATGGGCGGCTGGGGCACCAATCATCACATGGGAACACCCTGGAACCCGTGGGACCGCCAGGTCGCGCGCACCCCCGGCGGGTCGAGCAGCGGCTCGG
The DNA here is from genome assembly GCA_038228485.1 of Alphaproteobacteria bacterium. Taxonomy (GTDB): domain Bacteria; phylum Pseudomonadota; class Alphaproteobacteria; order ATCC43930; family CGMCC-115725; genus DATARH01. The sequence goes on along the minus strand of JBBRPG010000078.1, from coordinate 6,744 downwards.
GCGTCGCGGTCGCGACCGGCATGGCGCCGTGGGCGATCGGCACCGATACCGGCGGCTCGGTGCGGCTGCCGGCGTCGTGGTGCGGCATCACCGGGCTCAAGACCACCGTCGGCCGGGTCAGCTGCTACGGCATCCTGCCGCTCGCGCCGTCGCTGGATTCGCCGGGGCCGATGGCGCGCTCGGTCGAGGATGCGGCGCTGCTGTTCACCGTGATGCAGGGGTGGGACCCGCTCGACCGGCTGACCCATTGGGCGCCGCAGCCCTGCGATCCGTTCCCGACCTTGCGACGAGGGATAAGCGGGCTGCGGCTCGCGCGCATGCCGGCGGCCGAGCGCGACGGATGCGAGCCGGCGATGCTGGCGGCCTACGATGCGTCGATCGAGGTGCTGGCCAAACTCGGCGCGGAGATCGTCGATATCGCGCTGCCGATCGCCTTTGCCGACGCTACCGCCGCGACCGGGCGGATCATCGGTTCCGAGGCCTATCGGCTGACCGGCGCGCTGGTCGACGACCCATCGTTGCCGATCGACCCGGCGGTGCGGCCGCGCATCCAGATCGGCCGCGACATCCGTGCGCACCAGTATCTCGCGGCGCTGGTGCAGCGCGACGAAATGAAGGCTGCCTTCCTCGCGGCGCTGGCCCGCGACGGGATCGATGCGCTGCTGACCCCGACGACGCAGACCGCGGCGGTGCCGGTCGACGCCGTCGACCAGAACACGACCCCGGCGCATTTCACCCGCGTCTTCAACCTGTTGGAGATGTGTGCGTTGTCGCTGCCGAATGGGTTCACCGCCGCGGGCTTGCCGCTGTCGCTGCAGATCGCCTGCCGCCCCTATGACGAGGCGATGGCGCTGCGCATCGGCTGGGCCTACCAGCAGGCGACCGAGTGGCACCAGCGCCGCCCGCCCGGTTTTGGCGGCTGATCCCGATGGACCCGCTCGACTTTCTCCGGGAGCGAAAACTCGCCTTCGCCGAGCTGATGGGCATCGTCTTCGTCAGCGCCGACAAGGACAAGGTGGTCGCCGAACTCGAGGTCACCCCCAAGCTGTGTACCCGCCCGACAACCATTCATGGCGGCGCACTGATGGCCTTTGCCGATACGCTCGGCGCAGCCGGAACGACCCTCAACCTGCCGGAAGGCCACACCCTCGAAAGCAAGACCAACTTCATTGCGGTGCGCCGGTCGGCACCGTCCTCACCGGCGAAGCAACGCCGGTCCATCGCGGCCGCCGCACGCAAGTGTGGACGACGCGGATCACTACCCCGGAAGGTCGCCTCGTCGCTATCGTCACCCAGACGCAGATGGTGCTCGAGCCAAGCGCTTGACTTCAGCAACTAATTGATTGACTGATTCCCGCTGAGAGTTTCAACTCGGCGGGTCCCGCTATGAACTCCTCGGCTCTGGATCGGCGCATTGCCGCGGTGCGCGGCTTCAACCGCTTCTACACGCAAAAGATCGGCGTGCTGCCGGAAGCCTATCTCAACACGCCGTTCTCGCTGACCGAGGCGCGGGTGATCTACGCGCTGGCGCATCGCGACGGGGCGACGGCGACGTGGCTGGGCCGGGAGCTCGATCTCGACCTCGGCTATCTCTCGCGTCTGCTGCGCGATTTCGAGCGCCGCGGGCTGATCGTCCGCAGCCCCTCGCCGCAGGACGGGCGTCAGGCGCTGATCTCGCTTACCTCCGCGGGCCAGGATGCGTTCGAGCCGCTCGACCGCGCCTCTTATGTCGAGATCGGCAATTTGCTCGCCCCGCTTCCCGAGGCCGACCAGGAACGCCTCGTCGGGGCAATGCAGATGGTCGCGGGCCTCCTCGGCGACAAATCCGAGGCGAGCCGCACCTTCATCCTGCGGCCGCACCGTCCCGGGGACATGGGTTGGGTGACGCAACGCCACGGCACGCTCTACACCGAGGAATACGGGCTCAACGAAAAGATGGAAGCCTATGTCGCCGAGGTCGTCGCCAGGTTCCTGCGCGAGCTCGATCCCGTGCGCGAGCATTGCTGGATCGCCGAGCAGGACGGGACGCAGGTGGGATCGGTGTTCATCGTCAAGGAGAGCGATGCGGTGGCGCGGCTGCGGCTGTTGATCGTCGAGCCGAAGGCGCGCGGGCTGGGTGTCGGCCGGCGCCTGGTCGAGGAATGCGTTCGCTTTTCGCGCCAGGCTGGTTATCGCGAGATCACGTTGTGGACGCACAGCATCCTGACCGCGGCCCGGCGCATCTATGCCGCGGCCGGCTTTAAGATCGCCGAGACCGAGACGCACGACGAATTCGGCCCGGAGCTGGTTGGCGAGACCTGGACGCTGACGCTTTAGCTACATCGCCGCAAAGTGGACGAGGACTTCGCCGCCCCCAGCCCAGATCATCCGCAGCGCCACCACTGCGATGATCGCGAGACCGACCCAGGCGAGCCAGAAATAACGCGCCAGCAGCCGGGCGATCAGCTGCGAGGCGATCCCCATCAACGCCACCGACAACACCAGCCCGAGGACCAGCACCCAGGGCTCCCCCTGAGTACGCGCCACCCCGGCTACCGCCAGCACATTGTCGAGCGACATCGACAAATCGGCTATGACGATCTGAAACACCGCCCGAGCCATGGTTTCTTGCTTGGCCGGCGCCGCGTTTCCATGACGTGCAACGCGTCGCTCGGCCTGGGCGTGGCGCAGCTCCCGAAACAGCTTCCACGCCACCCACAGCAAGAGGAGGCCGCCGGCCAGCGCCAGCCCGACGATATCGAGCAACTGAAGAGCGATGCTGGCGATGGCGATTCGCAACACCGTCGCAGCGGCGATGCCGATGACGATGACACGGCGGCGCTGCGCCACCGGGACTCCGGCCGCCGCCATCGCCACGACGATGGCGTTGTCGCCGGCCAGCACCACATCGATCAGGATCACCGACGCAAGGGCGGTGATCTGGCTTAAGGTCGGCAGCATCCCTGCGACATAGCATGCCGGGAGCGATCGTCGAGCAAGAATGAGCGTCACCGCCCTTTCGCGTGTATCAACCCGGCTCGGTGCGTTTTATGCGGCGAGCTTCCTGGTCGTCGGCATCCAGGCGCCGTTCTGGCCGGTATGGCTGGCCGGGCGCGGCCTCGGGGCGCGCGAGATCGCGACGCTGCTGGCGGCCGCGTTGTGGGCCAAGGTGGTAGCGACCCCCGCGCTCGGCGCGCTGGCAGATCGGCTCGGGCGTCGGCGCGGCGTCATGGTCGTGCTGGCCGGCGCCGCCGTGCTGGGCTACGCCGCGCTGTGGCGCGCGAGCGGGTTCTGGACGCTGCTATGGCTGACCCTCATCGCCAGTGTGGCGCAATCGGCAGTGATGCCGTTGGGCGACAGCGTCACGCTCGCGGCGGTAAGACATGATGGGCTCGATTACGGGCGCATCCGGGTGTGGGGGTCGGTGACCTTTATCGTCGCCGCGGTGGGAAGCGGCGCGATCCTCGCCGGGTCGGCGCCCGCCTGGCTGGACGGCAACCAGGTGCTGCTGCTCGTGCTGGCGGCGTCGAGCCTGCTGGTTCTCGCCTGTATGGGGATACCGTCGCCGCCGCTCGGGCCTCTTGGAGAGCCGGGCGGCTCGTCGCGCTGGAACGCGCTTGGCACCCTGGCAATCGACCGCCGCTTCTGGCGTTTCGTGATCGCCACCGCTGCGTTGCAGGCAAGCCACCAAGTTTATTACGGGTTCGGTACGCTCTATTGGCGCTCGCTCGGCTTTTCGGATGCGGTGATCGGCTGCCTGTGGGCCGAAGGGGTGATCGCCGAGATCGTCCTGTTCTGGCAGGGCGGGCGGCTGCTGACGCGGCTCGGACCGCTGGGGCTGATGGCGGTGGGCGGCGGCGCGGGCATCGTGCGCTGGACTCTGGCCGGGCTTGTTCCCGAGCTGCTTCCCGCCGCGGCGCTGCAGCTATTGCATGCGTTGACCTTTGGCGCGACGCATCTCGGGGCGATGAATTTCCTGTCGCGGACGGTGCCGCCGGCTGCCGCGGCGAGCGCCCAGGCGCTCTATTCGGGCGCCTCTGCGGGGATCGGCAGCGGTCTCGTCATGCTCTGCGCCGGCGCGCTTTACGCGGCCTATGGCGGACACGCCTATTTGTTCATGGCGGTATTGTCGGCGGCGGGACTTTACGGGGTTCTCCGGCTCGCCAAGACGATCGACCGGCCCACCGAGGAGACGGCGACTTAGCGGCGGCTCACTTGTGGCATTTGGTATAGCGCGGGCCCGCGTTCGCCGCCGACGCGGCGGCAAACGCCCGGAAGCCTTTGACGTCGAAGGCGGCCGCCTGTTTCATCATTTCGGACGCGCCTTGACAGACTTGGGTCGTCGTCTTTCCGGCCTGTTTCATCGAGGATTCGTTGGCGAGCGTGGTATTCCAGCGGTCGAACGCGGCATTGCCGTGGAAATGGGTTATCAGCGCCTTCTGATAGCCGATGATCGCGTCCTTGTTGCGCTGCTGGAAATAGCCGTAGGTCTGGTCGCGGCAAGCGGTGCTGGCCACCATCAACTCGGTGACGAAGCGGATCGCTTCCTCAGCCTCGATCGCAGCGGGGGAATAGCAGGCGCTTGCGGCCGAGGCTGTCCCGACCGGCTGGGACAGGCACACAACACCCAATATCGCGACAACGAGCTTTTTCATGATCCCCCAACTCCCGGCCCCCAACCAGCCCCGACGATACCGATCCGGCCAATATTTGCAAGAATGAGCGGCGGAATTTTTGCCGCCATGACCATAGGTAGCCCCGCTGCTGCAGCAGTAACGTTTCCGGTTTCGTCTGTTGATGGCAAGTCGGGGAAACAACAACGAATCTACGCCCCTATGTTTTATTCAAACCGCCGACACACGACGAACTCTTTGCTCGGGCTGGTTGCCTTGCACGCCCTCCGGGACCGTCGCATAGTCGCCGGATGATCGTCTTGTTCACCGATTTCGGCATGAGCGGACCTTATACCGGGCAGGTCATGGCGGTGCTGCACCGGGAAGCGCCGCTTGTGCCTGTCATCTCGCTATTCGCCGATGCGCCGAGCGCGCGGCCGCTGCCCTCGGCCTATCTGCTGGCGGCTTACGGCGCCTGGTTTCCGGCCGGCACCGTATTGCTCTGCGTCGTCGATCCGGGAGTCGGCAGTGCGCGGCGCGCCGTCATCGCCGATGCCGATGGGAGGCTCTATGTCGGGCCGGATAACGGCCTTTTCGATTTGGCGATGCGCCGGGCGAGCGCGGCGCGGCTTTGGGAGATCGCCTGGCGTCCGGGCTCGCTGTCGGCGAGCTTTCACGGCCGCGACCTGTTCGCCCCGGTGGCGGCGCGGCTGGCCCGCGGTGAGCCGCTTGCGGCCTTGGCCCAGCCGGCCGAGGATCGGTCGGCCGAGCGCGGCTGGCCCGTCGACCTCGCCGAGATCGTCTATATCGACCATTACGGCAACGCCTTGACCGGGTTGCGCGGCGCCGTGGTGCCGGCTGACGCCCGCCTCGTCGCCGGCGGGCGGGAGATTGCCGCCGCCTCGACCTTCTCGGCAGTGCCGGCGGGTCAAGCGTTCTGGTACGTCAACTCAAACGGACTGGCCGAGATCGCCGTCAATGGCGGACGCGCCGCCGAGGCTCTCGGGTTGGCGATCGGCAGCGCGGTGAGGGTCGAAGCCTAAAAGCCTAGCTGGATGCGTATTCGGCGATCACCCGATTGAAAATCTCGGCTTCCTCGAACTGAACCCAATGCCCGGCGCCGGGAACGACGGTAAATCGGGCGCCTGGCTGGATTTCCTGCAATATCCGCTTGCGGTCCTCGACATGGGGATAGGCGGTGGCGTCGCGCGCGCCCCAGATGCCGTCGAGCCGGCCCTTAACCTTGGGCAGCGCCTCGATCAGCGCGCCGGAGCGTGAGAACCGCCGGCTGCGCATGCGGGCGTGGGCGTGATTGGTCTTTTGCAGCCACAGCGCCAGCTGGTCGATCTTGGCCGGATCGTGGATCATCAGCTGGTTGAGGTTGTAGCGGTGGGTGGCGAACTCCTCTTCCTCGCTGGCGCCGGGCTTGACCCGTTCGAGCGGAGTCGGCGAACGCTCCAGCCCCATGCCGTTCGAGCCGACCACGGTGAACCCGCGCAGCCGGTCGCCAAGCTGGACGGCGACGCTGCCGCCGATCACGCCGCCGAACGAGAACCCGGCCAGATGCGGCGCCGCGCCCTTCGGGAGCACGATGTCGAGCCCGGCGACGACGATCGCAGCCAGCCCCTCCGCCGTCCACGGCTCGGGCGGGGTCGCCGACTCGCCAAGGCCCGGCATGTCGCAAGCGATGACGGTGAACCGGCGCGATAGCGGGATGACGTTGCGCACCCAATGCATCCACGAGCCGTAGCCGCCGTGCAGCAGCACCAGCGGCGGGCCGCTGCCCCAGATCCGCCACACCAGCGCGCCGTCGCCGCAGGGCGTCTCGACGCGTTGCGCCTCGGCGCCAATGCCCTCGACGAGCGCCTTTGTCTGTTCGCTGATGATCGCCACAACCTGCCTCGTCAAATCGCGTTACCGCTGATATCCGGTTTCGCCGCCGCGGGCCAGCGCCGGATGAACCTACTTGCAGTCCAGCTCGCGGCCGGCGATGCGGCAGCGCGCCAGCACCTGGTCGTCGTCGCTGTAGAGCGCTCCGTCCCAGCCCGAGGCGCTGCGCTCCATGAGGAAAAAACCGAAGCGCATCAGCGCGAAGCCCTTGCTCGTCTTCATCCCGTCGATCTCGGCCCCCGCCAGCGGATAGTTGGCGAGG
>JBBRPG010000077.1:0-17802 GCA_038228485.1 Alphaproteobacteria bacterium | reverse complement strand
GTCGTTGGCCGGGATGTCGTCGAGCAGGTTGAAGATGCGCTTCGAGCCGCGGTTGGGCACGTCGTAGACCAGGATCGAGCTGCCGCGCAGCGGGTCCTTCGGCCGCAAGATGTCGAAATCGGTAGCGTACTCGACGAGCCCCTTGGCGTTGCGCGGCGCCTTGTCGAGGTCGACAATCACGGCGTTCTGCGGCGCGTCCGGGTCGAGCGTGCCGCGCGCGACTCCCTTGATGCGGACATAGGCGCCGGCCGCGCCGAACTCGTGACCGTCGGCGAAATTCTCGATGTCAGTGACGCTGATATCGGTGATCGCCATGGCGGTTCTCCTTATCAGAGCGAGGGGGATCGGAGCGAGTTGGGGGATCAGAGCGATGTCGGGGGCGTCGGTTGCCCGAACCGATGCTCGCATTCGATGAGGAAGGCGAGTTCTTCCTCTGTCGAGGTGCGGCCGAGGATGACGTTGCGGTGTGGAAAGCGACCGAAGCGCTCGATGATCTCGAAGTGAAGGCGGGTCATGTGTCCGTCCATCCGGCGGCCGGGGATCGGCGGCAAGGCCAGCAGCAAATCGAGGCCGCGCTGCTGGTGCGCCAGCACCTCGCTATGCTCGAACGGCAAATAAAAGAACAGTCGCCATGCTATCGGGACGGCCTGGTCGAAGCCGCGCTCCATCGCCCGCATCGTCGTCGCCAGCGCCAGCGGGTCGCTGGCAAACGCGCGCGGCGTGCTGCGGAAGATGTTGCGCGGCACCTGGTCGAGCAGCATCACCAGGGCCAGCGCGGTGAGCGGCTCCGTTTCCCAGTCGGCGAGCTTGCCCGCCATCGCGGCGTCGTGATCGGCGGCGAAGCCCTCGCGCACCGCCGCATCGAACTCAGGGGTGCTACGAAACCAGAGCTGGCGGTGATGGTGGCGCTCGAGATCGTCCGGTTTCCCGAACCAGAAATCCAACAGTGCTTGCGCGCGAGTGGGCAGAGGGGCAGGGCTGGATGCGTTCGGCATCCGCGCATCCTAGAGCAGTGTCGATTTGGATCGAATCAGTTTCTCTTCGCTGCGGCCGAGCTTGGTCAATCAGGCCCGGCCGTGACGAGCGTTGTCACGCGTCCAAATTGGCGACGCTGAGCGCGTTGGCCTGGATGAAGTCGCGGCGGGGCTCGACGAGGTCGCCCATTAGGGTCGAGAAGGTTTCTTCGGCCGAGTCGGCGTGGTTGACCCGCACCTGCAGCAGCGAGCGGATTTCCGGGTCGAGCGTGGTTTCCCACAGCTGCTCCGGGTTCATCTCGCCGAGCCCCTTGTAGCGGGTGACGTCGATGCCGCGGCGACCGATCTCCATGATCGCCTCGACCAGGCCGACCGGGCCGGTGATGCGGAATTCGCGCTCGCGGGCGACGAGCTTGCCCGGGCGCTCATAGGTTTCGCGCAAGATGGCGGCGTCGGCGTCGAGCCGGCGCGCTTCGCTGCTGCCCATTAGCGTCGCCTCGACCAGGCGACGCTCGCCGACGCCCTGCTTGGTGCGGCTGAAGATCAAATCGGCGGTGGCGTTGGCCTCGCCAAGCCAGAGCCCATCCTGCGGCTGTCCGATCATATCGAGCCGTTCGGCTGTGCGCTGCGCCGCCGCGGCGGCATCCTCGGGGTGGCCCGACAGCGCGCCGGCGATCGCCGCCTGCTCGACGATGTCGAGGTTCCCGACCTTGGCGTAGAGCGGCAGCATTTGCCGGCGCTGGACCCGCGCCCGCTCCAACAGGTCGCGCAGATCGTTACCGGCGCGCTGGCCGCCGTCGTGCTGGGTGAACACCGCGTCGCGCAGCGCCGCGTCGACGCTGTACGCTTCCAGCGCCGGGTCGTCCTTGAGGTAGACCGGCTTGGCGTTGCCGCGCTGCAGCCGGTACAGCGGCGGCTGGGCGATGTAGAGAAAGCCCCGCTCGATCAGCTCCGGCATCTGGCGGAAGAAGAAGGTCAACAGCAGCGTTCGGATGTGGCTGCCGTCGACATCGGCGTCGGTCATGATGATGATGCGGTGATAGCGCGCCTTGCCGGCGTCGAAATCCTCGCTGCCGATGCCGGTGCCGAGCGCCTGGATCAGGGTGCCGATCTCCGCCGAGGCGAGCATCCGGTCGAAGCGGGCGCGCTCGACATTGAGGATCTTGCCTTTGAGCGGCAGGATCGCCTGGAAGCGACGGTCGCGGCCCTTCTTGGCCGAGCCGCCGGCGCTGTCGCCCTCGACGAGGAAGATCTCGCTCTTGGCCGGATCACGCTCCTGGCAGTCGGCCAGCTTGCCCGGCAGGTTGGCGATGTCGAGCGCGCTCTTGCGGCGGGTGAGGTCGCGGGCCTTGCGCGCTGCCTCGCGGGCGGCGGCGGCCTCGACCACCTTGGCGACGACCTTGCGCGCCTCGGCGGGATGCTCCTCGAACCACTGGGTGAGGCGGTCGGCGACAACGCCTTCGACCACCGGCCGCACCTCAGACGACACCAGCTTGTCCTTGGTCTGCGACGAGAATTTCGGGTCGGGAAGCTTGACCGAGAGGATGCAGGTCAGCCCCTCGCGCATGTCCTCGCCGGACAACGCCACCTTTTCCCGTTTGGCGATGCCGCTGTCGGTCGCGTAGGCGTTGACCGTGCGGGTCAGCGCCCCGCGAAAGCCGGCAAGGTGGCTACCGCCGTCGCGCTGCGGGATGTTATTGGTAAAGCACAGCATGGTCTCGTGATAGGAGTCGGTCCACTCCATCGCGATTTCAACGAACATGCCCTCGCGCTCGCCCTTGATCGATATCGACGGCGCATGCAGCGCCTGTTTCGAACGATCGAGGTATTCGACAAAGGCCTCGAGCCCACCTTCGAAGTGGAAGGTCACGCTTTTCGGCTCGACCCCGCGCAGATCGGTCAGCACCAAGGTCACGCCGCCATTGAGAAAAGCGAGCTCGCGCAGCCGGTGCTCCAGCGTGGTGAAATCGAAATCGAGGCTGGTGAAGGTCTGCGGGCTAGGCAAAAAGGTGATCTCGGTGCCCGTCTTGAGGCCTTCGCGCTTGGAATCCGTCGGCCATTCTGGGGCAGGGCCGACTTCCTTGAGCGGCGCTTCGGGCACGCCGTCATGGAAGCGCATGAACCATTCGGAGCCGCCGCGGAAGACGCGCATCTCCAAGGTCGTCGACAGCGCGTTGACCACCGACACGCCGACCCCGTGCAGCCCGCCCGAAACCTTGTACGAGTTCTGGTCGAATTTCCCGCCGGCATGAAGCTGGGTCATGATGACCTCGGCCGCGGAGACGCCTTCTTCCTGGTGAATGCCGACCGGGATGCCGCGGCCGTTGTCGGTGACCGTGCACGAGCCGTCGGCGTTGAGCGTCACGTTGACGGTGTCGCAAAATCCCTCCAGCGCCTCGTCGATGGCATTGTCGACGACCTCGTAGACCATGTGATGCAGGCCCGAGCCGTCATCGGTGTCGCCGATATACATGCCCGGCCGCTTGCGCACGGGGTCGAGCCCATGCAGCACGGTGATCGAGGACTCGTCATAGAGGCGCGGGTCGTCGGGCACGCCGTCGGCAGCGCCGTTATGGCCGTTTGGCGTGGGGTCGGGAATGGCGGTATCGGTCATTCGGCTCACAATACGGTTTCGGAAAGAGCGCCGTCGCTGACCGACAAAAAGCGGGCAGTGGGGCGCAACGGCGTGAAAAGGGCGGCGTCGGTGCCGGTCAGCCAGACCTGGCTTTCCAGATCGAGGAGTTCGGTGAACAACGCGTCGCGGCGCTGCGCGTCGAGATGGGCGGCGACCTCGTCGAGGAGCAGGATCGGGGGCTCGCCGCGGGTCTCGCGCTGCAGCCGCGCGTGGGCGAGCACGATCGAGATCAGCAGCGCCTTCTGCTCGCCGGTAGACATGCCTTCAGCGGCGACGCCCTTCTCCGCACGGGTGACGGCGAGGTCGGAGCGATGCGGCCCGACCGTGGCGCGGCCCGCCAGCGCGTCGATCTGGCGGTTGTTGGCCAGAGCTGAACGAAACTGTTCCTCGGCGGCAAGCGCCGGCATCGTGTCGAGCCAGGCCTCGACCGTGCCGACGAGGCTGAGGTGGGCGCGCGGGAATAGGCCTTCGGCCTCGGCGCAAGCGTGGTCGAGCCGTTCGACCGCATCGCGCCGGGCGGCGGCGATGGCGACGCCCTGCGCGGCCATCGCCTCGTCCAGCGCATCGAGCCACGCGGGATCGGCCCCGCCATGGGACGAACTGCCGTCGCGCAACAGCCGCGCCCGCTCGCGCTGGGCGTGGTCGTAGGCGAGCACGCGGGCCGCGTGAGCCGGATCGAGCGCCAGCACCAGCCGGTCGAGAAAGCGCCGTCGGCCGGAGGGGCCCTCGACAAACAACCGGTCCATTTGCGGAGTCAGCCAGATCAGCCCGAGAAACTCGCCCAAGGCAGCCTGACTGCGTGCCGGCTCGCCGTCGATCCTGACCGCGCGGCGCTCGCTGCCTGAGGGGTCGCGGCCGGTGCCGATCCGAACCTCGCCGCGCCGCGTTTCGATCGTCGCGGCCACGGCCCATGCTGCGGCTAGCGCCTCGCCGTCGACCTCGTGCCGGTCGAGATCGCCGAGCCGGGCGCCACGCAGCCCGCGCCCCGGCGACAGGTACGACACCGCCTCGAGCAGGTTGGTCTTGCCGGCGCCGTTGGGGCCTGTCAGCACCACCGGCCCGGCGTCAAGATCGAGCCGGGCGGAGCGGTAATTGCGGAAATCGGTGAGCGCCAGGCGGGTCACGCCGACCCTCTCGGATCGGGGCGCCAAGGCCTGGATTTCGCCGCTGCCGGCACCCGCATACACCCCCATCCTCATACTCGTTCATATGGGGTGGGGGAGCCCCGAAAACCAGTCGAAATCGTTGGCCCAACCCTGGGCCAAATGCCTGAAAATCCGCGGGATTCTGGGGGTTAGACCCGCATTGGCATCAGCACGTAGAGGGCGCTCGCATCGGCGCTGTCGCGCACGATCGTCGGCGACGCCGCGTCCGACATGACGAACAGCGCCGCCTCGCCCTCGATCTGCTCGGTAATGTCGAGCAGGTAGCGCGAATTGAAGCCGATTTCGAGCGGGGTCGCCTGGTAGCGGACTTCGACCTCCTCGATCGCGGTGCCGTTTTCCGGGCTGGTCGCTGACACGGTCAGCATGCCGGTGCCGATCGCCAGCTTGACCGCGCGGCTGCGCTCGGTCGAGATCGTCGACACCCGGTCGACCGCCTCGGCGAATTCCTTGCACGGCACTTCGAGCATCTTGTCGTTGCCGCTGGGGATCACCCGGTCGTAGTCGGGGAAGGTGCCGTCGATCAGCTTTGAGGTCAGCGCCGCCTCGCCGATGGTGCAGCGGATCTTGGTGTCGCCCAACGCGACCTGCACCTCGTCGTCGCCCTCCTCGGCCAGCTTGCGCAATTCGAGCACGGTCTTGCGCGGCACGATCACCCCCGGCATCCCGGCCGCGCCCTCGGGCAGCACGATCTCGATGCGGGCGAGGCGATGCCCGTCGGTCGCGACCGCGCGCAGCACCGGAACCTCGTTGTTCTTGGTGGCATGGAGGTAGATGCCGTTGAGGTAGTAGCGCGTCTCCTCGGTCGAGATGGCAAAGCGGGTGCGGTCGATCAGCGCCCGCAACTCGGTCGCCTGCAAGGTGAAGCTGTGCGGCAGCTCGCTGCCGGTCATCACCGGATAATCCTCGGGCGGCAGGCAGGCGAGGGTGAAGGTCGAACGGCCCGAGCGCAGCACCATCTCGTTGCGCTCGCCGCCAGCTCCACTTGGGGTTTCGAGCTCGACTTGCGCGCCGTCGCGCAGCTTGCGGACGATATCGTAGAGGGTATGCGCCGGGGCGGTGGTGCGCCCGTCAGCATCGATTCGCGCCGGCACCGTCTCGGTGATCTCGAGATCCATGTCGGTGGCGGCCAACGCCAGCTTTCCGGACCCCGCCTGCAGCAGCACGTTCGACAGGATTGGGATGGTGGTCCGCCGCTCGACCACGCTCTGCACATGGCTCAGCGCCTTGAGAAGGGCGGCTCTTTCGATTGTGAGCTTCATGGTTTCGACGCGATAGTTTAAGGGGCCGGAGACGAGGCCCGGCCGCCTTTCCGCGCGTGTCGCGTCGGGTCCGGCAGACGGGGCAGCATCATACCACGGAACGACCGGCCCCCTACTGCATTCGGCACGCCGAAGCAGGGGCGGGCGTTCCTGCGGCGACAGCGTTCGCTAGTTGCCCAGCATCCTCTGAAGCAGCTCGACATCCTCGGCGAGCGCGCGGTCGGCGCGGGTCAATTCCTCGATCTTCTTGACCGCGTGCATGACGGTCGTGTGGTCGCGCCCGCCGAACTTGCGGCCGATCTCGGGCAGCGAGCGCTGGGTCAATTGCTTGGCGAGGTACATCGCCACCTGGCGCGGTCGGGCGACGATCCGGGCGCGGCGGCTCGAGGTCATCTCCGCCATCTTGATGTTGAAGTGCTCTGCGACCCGCCGCTGGATTTCGTCAATGGTAACCCGCCGCTCGTTGGCGCGCAGCAGGTCCTGCAGCAGCTCCTGGGCGGCTTCGAGCGTCGGCTCTCGGCGCACCAGGTTCACGTGCGCGGCGATGCGGTTGAGCGCGCCTTCGAGCTCGCGGACGTTGGAGACGATCTTGTGGGCGAGGAACTCCATTACCTTTTGCGGCAAATGGAGACCGATCTGCTCGGCCTTCGATTGCAGGATGCCGAGGCGCAGCTCGTAGGTCGTCGGGTGGATGTCGGCGACCAGCCCCCAACCGAGCCGCGAGCGCATCCGCTCCTCCAGCCCTTCGAGGTCCGACGGCGACTTGTCGGCCGAAATCACGATCTGCCGGTTCTGGTCGACCAGCGCGTTGAAGGTGTGGAAGAACTCCTCCTGGGTCGATTCCTTGCCGCTGATGAACTGCACGTCGTCGATCATCAACAGGTCGACCGAGCGGAACTGATCCTTGAAATCCATCGTCGAGCGAAAGCGCAGCGCCCGGATGAACTGGTACATGAATTTTTCGGCCGATAGGTAGATGACCTTGCGCGCCGGCGCATAATTGCGCACGTGCCAGGCGATCGCGTGCATCAGGTGGGTCTTTCCGAGGCCGACCCCGCCATAGAGAAATAGCGGGTTGAACGGCACCGAATGAGCCGGGGCGACGCAGGCCTCGGCCACCCGGCGCGCTGCAGCGTGAGCCAGCTCGTTCGGCTTGCCGACGATAAAATTGTCGAACGTCAGGCGCGGATCGAGCGGCGCCGACAGCTGGCCCTTGTCGTCGACAGCATCGGGAACGTTGTCGGAGAGGGGGCTCGGCTCGACGATCATCGGCCGCGGCCGCGCGGCCGGCGCAGGCCCGTCTTGCCCCGCCCCAGCTTGCGCCGCGTGCGGTATCGGCAGGGCGCGGCCGTGATGCGGATCGACGACAAACGAGATGCGGGAGACCGACTGGTTCTCGGATCGCCACAAAGCGAGCAGCCGGTCGCCGTAGTGGGTCGCCACCCAGTTGCGCAGGAACCGCGTCGGGACGGCGATCACCCCCTCGCCGCCGGCCACCCGTTCTACCGTCATCGCCCGGAACCAGGAACGGTAGGCGGTTTCCCCCACCTCTTTCCGCAGCCGCCCCAGGACCCGCGCCCAATCGCCTGGCAGCCCGTGTGGAACGGCGCCGATCGTGCCGGCTTGCGTCACTTCCCCCACCAATGTCGCCCCCTGACAAATTTACAGTGTTGGCTTCAAAGGTATCGCTAAAACAGCAGTAATCGGCGTTTAGGATAGAGTATCAGGCCAACCTCAATGTGCTTCTCAGAGCAGATTTCTCCTGTTACGCGCGTTTTGCGACGCGCGCGCCTTTTAATTACTGTAATTTTAGCTAACACACTGAATTTACACGGAGCCGACGTGATTTTTTGCTCCGTCACTTGAGACTTTAGCTTAGATCGCGGAGCGGTGGCAACAGGCTTCAAACGCGATTGTGACGAATTTTTTGCGCTTAATCGGTTGATTTGCCGGTTGCGATGCGTTGCCGTGACGCAACGCGAAGAACTATCTTACAACCCGTTGATTCGGGCTGCTAATCGCGACAGTTTTCGGGCAACGGTGTTGCGGTGCATCACGCCCTTGGTGGTCGCGCGGTGCAGTTCCGGCTGGGCCTCCCGAAACGCCGATTGCGCGGCAGCCTTGTCGCCGGTTTCGATCGCGGTCTCGACCTTTTTGACGAAAGTGCGGACCCGGCTCATCCGGGAGCGGTTGACGACGGTGCGCGTTTCGGTCTGGCGGAGACGTTTTTCCGCCGATTTATGATGAGGCATGCTTACTCGCCGGAGTCTTGAGAGAGGGCGCTTATATCGGCGGGGGGCGCGGGCGTCAACCTGAGCCGCCGCATAGCGGATTAGCGGTTGCGGAACGCGGGCTTACGCTTCTCGACAAAGGCGGCCATGCCTTCCTTCTGGTCTTCGGTGGCGAAGGTGCTGTGAAACAGCCGGCGCTCGAAGCGCACGCCCTCGGCGAGGGTGGTCTCGAAAGCGCGGTTGACCGACTCCTTGACCATCATCACCACCGGCTGCGACAGGCCGGCGATACGTTCGCCCACTGCCAGCGCTTCGTCGAGCAGCTTGTCGGCGGGCACGATGCGGCTGACCAGCCCGGCGCGCTCCGCCTCGTGCACATCCATCATCCGCCCGGTAAGGCAGAGGTCCATCGCCTTGGCCTTGCCGATAAAGCGCGGCAGGCGCTGCGTGCCGCCGGCGCCGGGCATGGTGCCGAGCTGAATTTCGGGCTGGCCGAATTTGGCCGTGTCGGCGGCGATGACGATGTCGCACATCATCGCTACCTCGCAGCCGCCGCCGAGCGCGAACCCGGCAACCGCGGCGATTACCGGCTTGCGGCACTGGCCGACCCGCTCCCAGCCGCTTGTGATGAAGTCCTCAGTGTAGGCTTCGATATAGGTTTTGGCCTGCATCTCCTTGATATCGGCCCCCGCAGCGAAGGCGCGTTCGCTGCCGGTAAGCACGATGGCGCCGATAGCCGGGTCGAATTCGAGCTCATCGAAGGCCGCTCCGAGCTCCTCGATCAGCTTGGCGTTGAGCGCGTTGAGCGCCGAGGGCCGATTGAGCCGGACGATGCCGACCGCCCCTTTGCGCTCGACAAGAACGGTTTTCTCGGCCGTTTGGCCCTGTGGCGGATCGCTCATCGAAAGCCTCCTGTCAGCGCTGCTTTTTGGCGCAAAAGAATGTCGAGCGGCCGGACTGGGCGATGCGGCGCACCCCCTCGGCGCACGTGCAACTCGGGCAGGGCTTGCCCTCCTTGCCGTAAACCGCCCAGCGGTGCTGGAAATAGCCGAGCTCGCCATCGGCCTGGACATAATCGCGCAACGAGGAACCGCCGGCCTCGATCGCTTCAACCAAGACCGATTTTATCGCCTTGACAAGTTTTACGGCCCGCGACCCGGCCACGGTGCCGGCGAGCCGTTTCGGCGACAGCCCGGCGCGGTACAGCGCCTCGCAGACATAGATATTGCCGAGCCCGGCGACGATGCGCTGGTCGAGCAGCGCGGCCTTGATCGGCGTCATCTTGCCGGTCAGCGCCTGGGTCAAATAGGGGCCGTCGAAGCTCGGCTCCAGCGGTTCCGGTCCCATGCCGGCGAGCAGCGGGTGCGCCGTCTCCTCGCCCCGCAGCATGAAATCGAGCAGGCCGAAACGCCGCGCATCGTTGAAGCGGACCACAGTGCCGTCGTCGAGCGTCAGGATCACATGGTCGTGCCGCGCGTGCGGGGTGGATGCGTCGCCGGCGGTGATCCGCCCCGACATGCCGAGGTGCAGCAAGAGGATGCCGTTCTCGTCGAGCTCGATCAGGATATACTTGCCGCGCCGCCGCAACGTGCCGATCGCCGCACCGGTGAGGGTGCGCGCCAGCATCGGCGGAAACGGCCGGCGCAAATCCTCCCGGCGCAGATCGGCGCGGACGATCCTGCGGCCGGTCATCTTGAGCGTCAGGCCGCGGCGCACGGTTTCGACTTCGGGAAGTTCGGGCATGAAGCTATCTTCCTGCCCGATGAGCCGGGAAGTAACAAGCCAAGAACCTGCCGGGGAAACCGATTTCGGCTTCCGCCGCGTCGGCGAGCGCGAAAAGGCGCCGCTCGTCCGTGCGGTGTTCGACAGCGTCGCCGGCCGCTACGACCTGATGAACGATCTGATGAGCGGCGGCATTCACCGGCTGTGGAAAGACCGGCTGATTGCCTCGCTCAAACCGCGGCCGAGGCAAATCCTGCTCGACGTGGCGGGCGGCACCGGCGATATCGCCTGCCGGGCCTTGCCGCGGCTTGAACCGGCGAGGGGCGGCGGGGTCATCGTCTGCGACGTCAACGAGCAGATGCTCGACATCGGCCGCGCCCGGGCGCTCGATGACGGCATCCTCTCGGGCATCGAGTGGGTCTGCGGCGACGCCGAGGCGCTACCCGTCGCCGACCGCAGCGCCGACCTCTATACGATCGGCTTCGGCCTGCGGAACGTGACCCGCATCGAGCAGGCGCTGGCCGAGGCGCGCCGCGTGCTGAAGCCGGGCGGGCGGTTCATGTGCCTCGAATTCGCGCCGGCGGCAGCGCCCTGGCTCGCTCCGGTCTACGAGCTTTACAGCTTTCGCCTGCTGCCGCTGATCGGCCAGATCGTCACCGGCGACCGCGACGCCTACACCTATCTGGTCGAGAGCATCCGCCGCTTCCCGCCGCAGCCGGTGCTGGCCGAGATGATCGAGGCGGCGGGGCTGGAGCGCGCGCGGTTCGAGAACCTGACCGGCGGGGTCGCCGCTTTGCACTCGGCCTGGCGGCTTTAGTTCATGATGCGCTTGCGTGCAGCGGGCTCCGGTCCGAAGGCGGCGCGGATGCGCCGCCGCACTCGCTAGACCCGTGTTTCGCAGCATTGCTCATGTTGGGCGCCTGATCGGCATCGCGCTGACCCTGGCGCGGCACGATGCGCTGTTCCTGTTCGAGCCGATCGGGCCGGCGCCGATGCTGCGCGCGGCGCGCATCGTCCGCCGGCGCGGCCCCGTTGCGCGGCCGGGCCAGCGGCTTGCCGCGGCGTTTCAGGAGATCGGGCCCGCGTTCATCAAGCTCGGCCAGATGCTCGCGACCCGCGCCGACCTGCTCGGCGATGAGATTGCCGCCGACCTCGCGATGCTGCAGGACAGGCTGCCGCCGTTCCCGGCGCGCGAGGCGCGGGCGCTGATCGAGGCCGAGTTCGAATGCCCGCTCGCCAGCCTGTTCGCGGCGTTCGACGACACCCCGGTCGCCGCGGCCTCGATCGCCCAGGTGCATTTTGCCACAACCGGCGAGGGCAGGGAGGTCGCGGTCAAGATATTGCGGCCGGGGATCGTGAGGGCCTTTGCCCGCGACCTCGACCTGTTTATGTGGCTGGCGCAGCTGATCGAGCGGACGCGGCCCGCGTTACGCCGGCTAAAGCCGGTCGAGGTGGTGCGCACGTTGGAGCATTCGGTCGAGCTCGAAATGGATCTGCGGTTCGAGGCCGCGGCGGCCTCCGAACTGGCCGAGAATTTCGCCGCCGATCCCGGTTTTCACGTTCCTCGGGTCGATTGGCGGCGCACCGGACGCAGGGTCCTGACGACCGACCGGGTCGGCGGCATTCGGGTCGACGACCGCGCGGCCCTCATCACCGCCGGACACGATATCGGCGCGCTGCTGCAGAAAGCCGCCGAGGCGTTCTTCAACCAAGTATTCCGCGACGGCTTCTTCCATGCCGATCTGCACCCCGGCAACATGTTCGTCGCGGCCGACGGCGCAATCGTGGTCGTCGATTTCGGCATCATGGGGCGGCTCGACCGCGATACCCGGTTTTTCCTGGCCGATATGCTGGTCGGGTTTCTCAGCGGCGATTATCGCCGCGTCGCCGAGGTGCATCTCGCCGCCGGCATCCTGCCGCGGCATCGCTCGGTCGACGATTTTGCCCAAGCCTGCCGGTCGATCGGCGAGCCGATACTCGGGCGTCCATTGGCCGAAATCTCGATCGCCCGGCTGCTGGCGCAGCTGTTCCGCGTCACCGAGCAGTTCGACATGGAGACGCAACCGCAGCTCCTGCTGCTGCAAAAGACGATGGTGCTGATCGAGGGGGTGGGGCGGCAACTCGATCCCGAGGTCAATATCTGGGCGATGGCGCGGCCGCTGATCGAAGACTGGATGCTGGAGAACCGAGGTCCCGAGGCGCAATTGCGGCAGCGGCTGGGTGACCTCAAGGAAATGCTGGACGACGTGCCGAAATTGCTGCGCAGCACCAGCCGGCTGGTCGAGCTGTGGTCGCAGGAGGGCGTCGTGCTCCACGCCGAGACGCTGGCGGCGCAGGCGACGCACCGCGCGCGCCAGCTTGTATGGCTGTTCGCGCCGCTATGGCTCGCCGCCGGCGCGCTGATCGCAATCGCCGTCGCGCTTTTTCTCGCGCGGTAGCATACTTGGGCCAGCGGATACGGAGGCGGGATTGCTCCAGGGCCGGCGGATATTGCTGATCATCGCGGGCGGGATCGCCGCCTATAAGTGCCTCGAGCTGATCCGCCGGCTGCGCGACCGGGGCGCGGCGGTGCGCTGCGTGATGACCGAGGCGGCCAAGGAATTCGTGACGCCTCTGTCGGTGGCCTCGCTGAGCGAGGACAAGGTCTATGGCGATTTGTTCTCGCTCACCGACGAAAGCGAGATGGGGCATATCCGCTTGTCGCGCGAGGCCGACCTCCTCGTAGTGGCGCCGGCGACTGCCGACCTGATCGCGCGCATGGCGGCCGGGATGGCGAACGATCTCGCCGCGACGACCCTCTTGGCCTCGGACAAGCCGATCCTGATCGCGCCGGCGATGAATGCGCTGATGTGGGCGCACCCGGCGACGCAGGCCAATCTCGCGACCCTGGCGGCGCGTGGGGTACGCCGGGTCGGGCCGAACGCCGGCGATCTCGCCTGCGGCGAGGTCGGGTCGGGGCGGATGGCCGAGCCGGCCGAAATTCTTGCGGAGATCGAGCGCTGCCTTGGCGGCGACGGCCGACTTGCCGGACGCCGGGCGCTGGTGACCAGCGGGCCGACCCGCGAGCCGATCGACCCGGTGCGCTACATCTCGAACCATTCGTCGGGTAAGCAGGGCCACGCGATCGCGGCGGCGCTCGCGGCGCTCGGGGCCGAGACGAGACTCGTCTCCGGGCCAACGCAGGAGGCGACCCCGGCCGGAGTCAAGCTGGTCGCCGTCGAGAGCGCCGCCGAGATGCTGGCCGCGACCGAGTCGAACCTGCCGGTCGACGTCGCGGTGATGGCGGCGGCGGTGTCCGACTGGCGGGTCGAGGCGGTCGCCCCGCAGAAGCTGAAAAAGAACGGCAAAGGGCCGCCGGCGCTGCGGCTGACCGAGAACCCCGATATCCTCGCCACGGTTGCGCGCCGCGGTAACGACCGGCCGGCGCTGGTCATCGGCTTTGCCGCCGAAACCGAGAATGTCGTCGCCAATGCCACGGCCAAGCGCCAGCGCAAGGGCTGCGACTGGATCCTGGCCAACGACGTGGCGCCCGGC
Organism: Alphaproteobacteria bacterium; assembly: GCA_038228485.1. Taxonomy (GTDB): domain Bacteria; phylum Pseudomonadota; class Alphaproteobacteria; order ATCC43930; family CGMCC-115725; genus DATARH01. The sequence goes on along the minus strand of JBBRPG010000077.1, from coordinate 4,281 downwards.
ACCGGCACCTTCGGCGGCGACAGCAACACGATCCACTTGGTCGACGCGAACGGCGTCGAGGACTGGCCGGCGATGACCAAGCAGGAGGTCGCTTCCCGGTTGGCCGAGCGTATCGCATTGACGCTGGGGCCGCTCGCATCGTGATGCATGCGAAAACCCTTGCTTCCTCCCTCTCCGCCCCTGGGGGCGGAGAGGGTCGGGGTGAGGTGGGGGATTCCAGAGGCGTCCGAGCATTCCCACCTCACACTCCCAGCGCTCCGCGCTCGGCCCCTCCCTCTCCCCCCGCAAAAGTCCTTGGCGGGCGGCGAGGGGCTTTTTGATCGCAGATACGACGCCGATGAAGATCGAGCTGAAAATCCTCGACCCGCGGTTGCCGGGCTGGGGTTTCCCGGCTTACGGGTCGAGCCTCGCCGCGGGGCTCGACCTGCATGCCTGCCTCGATGTGCCGCTGACGGTTGCGCCGCAGGCGCCGGCGGTGCTCATCTCCTCGGGCATCGCCTTTCGCATCGGCGATCCCGAGTGGTGCGGGCTGGTCTTGCCGCGCTCGGGGCTGGGTCATCGGCAGGGGCTGGTGCTCGGCAACGCGGTTGGGGTGATCGACGCCGACTACGAAGGGCCCTGCCTGATCTCGGTGTGGAACCGCAACCCGCCCGGCAGCGCTGCCGCGATCGTCATCCGGCCCGGGGATCGCGTTGCGCAGCTGGTGTTTACCCGGGTGATGCGGCCCGAATTCGCCATCGTCAGCGAGTTTTCGCACGGCGGCGAGCGCCAATCGGGTGGTTTCGGCTCGACCGGCGTCGCTTCCGCTTGTCCGAACGGCCCGCCGCGGCGACACTGAGGGCTGCGACAAAAGGCGCGGGGGATGCCGAACCAGGCCACATGATCCGGCTCAACAAAAAGCTCCTGTTCGCCATCGAGGCGGTGCTCGACATCGCCTATAACGGCGGTGCGCTGCCGGTGCGCTCGGCCGAGATCACCTCGCGCCAAGGCATCCCGCGGCGCTACCTGGAGCCGGTGTTGCAGGAGCTGGTGCGGCATGGCGTGCTGGTCGGCATCCGCGGCCCGAGCGGCGGTTATCGGCTGGCGCGGGAGCGGCGGCGGGTCAGCGTCGGCGACATCGTGCGCACCGTGCGCGGGCTCGAAACCGTCGAAGACCCGATCGAGACGGGCGCCGGCAGCGACCTCGGCAATCAGGTGTTGCGGCCGCTGTGGCTCGAATTGCAGGAAGAGACGATGCGGCGGCTCGACGCGTTGACGCTCGAGGATTTGTGTACGCGCGCGCACCGCGCCGGCATCGCCGGCCGGCTCGCCGCGGGCGGCGATTTCGCGATCTGAGGGCTGCGGTCAGACCGGCGCCGAGCCGCCCATCGTCGTGCGGTGCATCACCCGCCGCTGCGGCAGGTCGTAATCCTGAATCGCGCGGTGCTGGACCGTGCAATTGTCCCACATCAGCAGGTCGCCGGCGCGCCATTGGTGGCGATAGATAAAGGCCGGCTTGACGATGTGGTCGGCGAGCGCGGCGACCAGCGCCTCGGCCTCCTCAGCCTCCATGCCGGCGATTGCGGTGCAGGCGTCGCGCATCACGGAAAGGCATTTGCGGCCGGTGTGCGGGGGGGTGCGGGCGATCGGATGCTTGACCGGCGGGTTGCGGTCGATTTCCGCCGGGGTCGGGGTCAAGGCACGCTTCCGACCCTTGAAATCGAAGGTCGCGCGCCGCCCCTCGAGTTGCTGCTTCAGCGTCCCGGGCAAGGCGTCCCAGGCCGCCGCGGCGCTGGCGAATTCGGTGTCGCCGAGCGGCAGGCCGTGGAGGTCGGGGATTTCGTGCGCGTAGAGCATCGTTCCGCGCGGCGGCCGGGCCGTGTAGCACATGTCGCTATGCCAGTTCTCGCCGGCCCGGCGCACGCCGATCGGCTTGCCGTCTTCGGTGACGTTCGAGACGACGACGATTTCGGGGCTGCCCGGTACGCTCCAGCGCTCGCCGAAGATGTTGAACTCGATCTCGCCGAAGCGGCGGGTGAAGGCGACCTGCTGCGGCGGGGTGATCCGTTGGTCGCGGAAAAAGATCACGCCGTGCTCGTTGTAGGCATGCTCGATAATCGCAAAGGCGTTATCGTCGAGCGGTTGGGCCAGATCGACGCCGCGGATCTCGGCGCCGAGCGCGGCGCCCGTCGGAATGACCTCGATAGGCATGGGCGGTTCCTCTGGTGACCTGAAGAAGTCTAGGCTCGGCCACGGGCTAAATCCATCGCCCCCGGCGCGGGCGAGGGTTGCTTTCGCGTTGCGGCGCGCTGCGCGCGGGCCTACATCAAGGGGAAGACCGAAGGGCAAAACGGCATGGATATCGCCACCACCACGCCGTCCCGCGGCGAATTCCGCGGCCGCGTCTACGACAGCATCCTCGGCACGATCGGCGCGACGCCGCTGGTGCGGCTGAGCCGGCTTGCCGCCGACGCCGGCGTGAAGGCGGACATCCTCGGCAAATGCGAGTTCTTCAACCCGCTCTCCTCGGTCAAGGACCGCATCGGGCTGGCGATGATCGAGGCGGCGGAGCGCGCCGGGCGCATCCGCCCCGCCACCGTGCTGGTCGAGCCGACCTCGGGCAATACCGGCATTGCGCTCGCCTTTGTCTGCGCCGCAAAAGGCTATCGGCTGATCCTGACCATGCCCGAGAGCATGTCGATCGAACGGCGCAAGATGCTGATCTTCCTCGGCGCCGAGATCGAGCTGACCCCGTCCGCACGAGGCATGCACGGCGCCATCGCCCGCGCCGAGGAGATCGTCAAGACCTTGCCCGACGCGCTGATCCTTCAGCAGTTCGACAATCCGGCGAACCCGGAAATCCACCGCAGCACCACCGCCGAGGAAATCTGGAACGACACCGCCGGCGCGGTCGACGTCGTGATCAGCGCGGTCGGCACCGGCGGCACCTTGACCGGCGTAGGCGAGGTGCTCAAGGCGCGCAAGCCGAGTGTGCGCATGGTCGCGGTCGAGCCCGAGGACAGCGCCGTCTTGTCGGGCCGCCCGCCCGGGCCGAACCGGATTCAGGGGATCGGCGCCGGGTTTGTGCCCAGCATCCTCGACACCTCGCTGATCGACGAGATCGTCTGCATTGGCTACGACACATCGCTGCGCGCAGCGCAGCACGTCGCGCGGCTCGAAGGGATCGCGGTCGGCATCTCCGCCGGAGCCGCGCTCGCGGCTGCGCTCGAGATCGGCGCGCGGCCGGAGATGGCGGGCAAGTGCATCGTGACGATCCTGCCCGATTTCGCCGAGCGCTACCTCTCGACCGCGCTGTTCGAGGGCCTATGAGGTCAATCGCGTGAGGGCAAGGCCATGGAGCTGAGCGAAGAGCAATTCCGCCGCTATGCCCGCCACCTGATCCTCGACGAGGTCGGCGAAGAGGGGCAGGAAAAGCTGTTGCAGTCGCGGGTGCTGGTGGTCGGCGCCGGCGGGCTCGGCTCGCCGATGCTGCTCTATCTCGCGGCGGCCGGGGTCGGCACGATCGGCATCGTCGACGACGACCGCGTCGACATCACCAACCTCCAGCGCCAGATCGTCCATGCGACCGAGCGGGTCGGCGACCTCAAGGTCGACAGTGCTAAGCAGAGCCTCGCGCGGATCAATGACGGGGTGCGGATCGAGACCCATCCAATGCGCCTCGGCCCCGACAACGCGGCCGATTTGATCGGGAGATACGACCTGGTCGCCGACGGCAGCGACAATTTTGCCACCCGCTATCTGCTGACCGATGTGTGCGCGCGATTGAAAAAGCCGCTGGTGGCGGCGGCGCTGTCGCCGTTCGAGGGCCAGCTGTCGACCTTCCGGCCCTATCTCGGCGATGGGCATCCCTGCTACCGCTGCCTGTTTCGCGAGCCGCCGCCGCCCGACATGGTGCCACGCTGCGAAGAGGCGGGCATCCTTGGCGCGGTCGCCGGGGTGCTCGGCACGTTGCAGGCGGTCGAGGTGCTGAAGGAGCTGTTGGGGCTCGGCGACAGCCTCGACGGCACGCTGTTGATCTACGACGCGCTGCGCGTGCGTTTCCACCGCATCCGAATCGCCAAGGATGCGGACTGCCCAACCTGCGGCGCCGAGGCCCTGGCCACGACGCCTTAGTCATTGTTTCGACTCGGAAATCCCTGTGGGGCTTGACCGTTTGCCGCGCGTGACTTATCACTGCGCGCGGGGCCCTGGGGGGAAATCATGGCCCGAGCATCGGGGGTAGCGGCGATCGCTGGGGTACTGGTGGTCGCGGTGGGGATTCTTGGAGCGACAGCCTCTTTC
>JBBRPG010000076.1:0-17990 GCA_038228485.1 Alphaproteobacteria bacterium | reverse complement strand
GAACCGCTCGCTCAATTTCGAGCCGCCGCGCAGGTCGCGCATCTCGACCTGGGCAAAGGAGCCGCCCTTGCCCGGCTGCACCAGGTCACGCTTCAGCACGACCCAGAGTTTGTTCTGGTGTTCGAGCACGTTGCCCGGCTTGATATCGATGGCGTTGATCTTCATGTCGATGGGTCTCGGTAAAAGGAGCGCGGACAGGTCCGCGTTTGGCCGGTTTCCTACCAGTTTGCCGGCAAGGGGGGAAGCGGAATGGCAGGCCCAGGGATCGGCGGACCGGCTGGCCAAGCGACGCCATGGTGGCGCCCCGACCGCCTCGCCGCCCGCCGCGGCAACCTCGCCGCGCGCGGCCGCATCCTCGACGCGGTGCGCCGGTTTTTCGCCGAGGCAGGCTTTCTCGAGGTGCAAACGCCGGCCTTGCAGGTGAGTCCCGGCCTCGAGCCGCACCTCAAGGCGTTCCGCACCGAGCTGCACGACCCGCGCGGCGGAGCGGTGCGCCCGCGCTACCTGCACACCTCGCCCGAATTCGCCATGAAGAAGCTGCTCGCCGGCGGCGAGACCCGCATTTGGCAGCTCGCCTCCGTCTTCCGCGACGGCGAGCGCGGCGCGACCCATCACCCCGAATTTGCGATGCTCGAATGGTATCGCGCCGGCGCCGGGTGGAAGGACCTGGTGGCGGATTGCGAGAAGCTGCTGCGTGCGGCGCAGGCCGCCGCTGAACGCCTGCCCCTCACCCCGGCCCTCTCCCCGCAAGCGGGGCGAGGGAGCACGATAGCTCCTTTCCCCTCGCCCCGTGAAAACGGGGAGAGGGAGGGGCCCATCGCGCAGCGATGGGAGGGTGAGGGGCCGATGACCTGGCAAGGGCGTGACGCCGATGCCCGCCTCTCGTTTCACCGCCTTTCGGTCGCCGAGGCGTTCGCGGCCCACACCGGCATCGACATCCTGGCGACCGCGCCCAACCCGGATCGTCCCGACCTCGCGTTGCTCGCCGCCGCGGCCGAGCGGATCGGCATCGCCCCGCATCCCGGCGACGACTGGGAAAGCCTCTATTTCCGCATATTCCTCGACCGCATCGAGCCGAATCTCGGCATCGGCGCGCCGACGATCCTCTACGACTATCCGGTATCTATGGCGGCATTATCCCGCCGCAAGCCCGGCGACCCGCGCCTGGCCGAGCGCTTCGAGCTCTATGTCTGCGGCCTGGAGCTCGCCAACGCCTTCCAGGAGCTGACCGACCCGCAAGAACAGCGCGACCGCTTCCGCGCCGACCAGGCCCGCAAACAGGCGCTCTACGGCGAAACCTACCCGATCGACGAGGATTTCCTCGCCGCGCTCGACCACGGCCTGCCCGACTGCGCCGGCATCGCCCTCGGCTTGGACCGCCTCGTCATGCTGTGCACCGGCGCCGCCCACATCGAAGAGGTGCTGTGGGCGCCGGTGGACTGACTCCCGGAACTCGCAGGGTGGGTTGAGCAGGGCGAAACCCACCGCCGCCGCAACAGCCCTCGTGATGGGTTTCGCCGCGCTCAACCCGTCCTACAAACCGCCTGAGGGTCAGTCGTACGCCCGCCCGTGTTTCGCGAAGACCGCGTTGAAATCGGCCACCGCCTGTTGCGGGCCCTGCGGGTAGCTCCAGATCGCGCCGATGACCGCCAGAAAATCGGCGCCGGCCTCGACCAGCGGCCCGCAATTCTCCTGGGTGATGCCGCCGATCGCGCAGCACGGCACCACCGTCATTTCCGACCAGTCGCGCAGCACCTCCGGGGTCGGGTGGTACTTGGTGCCGGTTTTGGTCTGGCTGGGGAAGAACGCGCCGAACGCGACGTAGTCCGCCCCGGCTTCGCTCGCCACCAGCGCGCGGTGGCGGCTCGACCCGCAGGTGACGCCGACGATGCGGTCGGGTCCGCACAGCCGGCGCGCCTCGGCATAGGGCATGTCCTCCTCGCCGACATGGACGCCGTCGCAATCGAGCTCGGCCGCAAGGTCGGGCCGGTCGTTCATAATAAAGGCGACGCCGCGTTCTTGGGTGATCGGCTGCAGCACCGCGGCGGCGGCGCGGATCGCCTCGTCGTCGACATCCTTCAGCCGCAGCTGCACGCAGGCGACATCGCCGCCCTCGAGGGCGGCGATGAGCTGCGGCGCAAAAGCGTGCGGGTCGAGCGCAGGCGGCGTGATCAGGTAGAGCCGCGTCGTCGCCCCGGTGTCGGTATCAAGCAAAATCAATCTTTTCCCTGGTAGATCTTGATAATCTTGTTGAGCATGTCGAGCGCGTCGGCCTTCGACCGCTGGAAGGTGTTGCGGCCGATGATCGAGCCGTTGGCGCCGCCGGCATAGATCGCCCGGACCTCGTCGAACACCCCGTCGAGGTCCTTGGCCTCGCCGCCCGAGAAAATCACGATGCGGCGGCCGTTGAACGCCGATTGCACGACATGGCGGATGCGCGCCGCCGGGGTCGAGATGTCGATGTTCTGCTTCTCGTACACCGCCTTGGCCGCGGCCAGTTCGAGGTGCGCGGAGGGCGGCTTGACCTTGATGATGTGCGCGCCGAGCTGCGCGGCGAGCTGCGCCGCGTAGGCGCAGATGTCGATCGCGGTCTCGCCCTCGCGGCTCAGACTGCCGCCGCGCGGGTACGACCAGATCACCACGGCGAGGCCATGCGCCTTGGCCTCGCGGCCCATCTCGGCGATCTCCTCGAACATGTCGAAGGCGACGTCGGAGCCGGGATAGATCGTAAACCCGACCGCCGAGCAGCCGAGCCGCAGCGCGTCCTTGACACTCGCGGTCACCGCCTGGCTGGCGTTTTCCTTGGCGCGCGCCATGCTGTTGGCGCTGTTGCATTTGAGGATCAGCGGGATCTGCCCGGCATAGGTGCTGGCCCCGGCCTCGATAAACCCGAGCGGTGCGGCATAGGCGCTCAAGCCCGCCTCGATCGCCAGCTGGAAATGGTAATGCGGGTCATAGGCCGGCGGGTTCGGGGCAAAACTGCGCGCCGGCCCATGCTCGTTGCCCTGGTCGACCGGCAAGATCACCATCTTGCCGGTGCCGCCGAGCTTGCCGTGCATCAGCATCCGGGCAAGGTTCGCCTTGGTGCCGGGGTTGTCGCTCTCATAATTGGCGAGGATTTTAGCGACCTGTCCGTTGATCTTCATTGCGGCGGTTCCTTCCTGGCGGCGCGGGTGCCCAAACTGTAGCAAATCGGCGCTACCCCGGCGAGAATTTCGGCACCGCGCCGGCGCTGGCCGTCGATTCTTGATTTGTGTACACAAATTGCCTACATGACGTCATGTGGGATGAGGCGAAGCGGCAGCGGGTGTTTCAGGCCCGTGGACTCGATTTCGAAGATGCGTTGCGGATGTTCGACGGGCGTTCCCTCCATACCGCCTCCTCGCGGCGCGAGAACGAGGATCGCTTTGTTTCGACCGCCGAGATCAATGGAAAGTTCTTTACGGTTGTTTGGACGTGGCGCGGCGGCAACCAGCGAATCATTTCATTCCGGAGGGCCCGAATTGGCGAAGACAGAGCATATCGTCAGATATTCGGCTGAAGAGTTGGCTGAAAAAATACGGCGAGGCGAAACCCGCACCGACTGGGAGCGGGTAGGTGCGATGACCTACGAGGAAATCGAAGCCGATATCGCCGCCGATCCGGACGAGGCCGGCATGGTGGTCGATTGGAACAGCGTGACCACCGAGATGCCCAAGCCGAAGGTCGATGTTCACATGCGGGTCGATGGTGACGTGCTCGATTATTTCCGCAAGACCGGCAAGGGCTATCAGACCCGGATCAACGCGGTGCTGCGCTCCTACGTCGCACATATGCGGGCGGGTAGCGCATCAGGGCGTTGACCCGCCGGCGAGAATTTCGGCGCAGCGCCGGCGCACGGTTTCGCCGTCGGCAAAGAACAGCGCGAGGAGGTCATGCGCGGGCTGCGGCCGCTCGGTCAAAATCCGCGAATTGCTCTCTTCGGCGATCGCTTGAAGACGAGCGGCGACATCTTCCCGGCCGGTGAAAACCACCGCGTCGATGCCGGCGCGGATCGCGCCTTGCGCCGCGCCGGCATCGTCGCCGCAATCGAGAACCGCGCTGAATTCCGCCGTGGGCGCCGTCTCACGCACGGCGTCGATGACCGCCTTGAACCAGCCCGGCCCGGCAGAGATACCGGCATCCGCGGCGCTGGCGATGACGACGGCGTGGCCCGCCTCGGCCGCGGCGCTCGCCGCTCCGACGGCCTGGGTCAGCGAATGAACGATAAAGACCACCGCGCCGCCCTCTTCGCTGCCGCGGGTGGACGCCCCGGTGGACGGCGTCGCGTCAGCCCTTGCGTGCGTCTTCGAAGGTCTTGACCCATTTGAGGTAGTTGCCGGCAATCTCGCCGACCGCCTGGTCGCGCGACATCTGCTTGTCGCGCAGCGCCGCCAGCGGTTTCCAGAACGAGGTGCGGCCGACCGCGAAGCCGATATAGGCGGGCAGGGACGCCGCCGCCTGCAGCCAGTGGACGATCCCGGCCTCGTTCGACCCGCGCCCGAGCAGGATGCAGCCGACCTTGTCGCGGCCGTCGCGCCGGCATGCCGCCGCCACCGCCGCGGCGTCCTCGCGCCGGTCGAGCCCCTCGATCTTCCACACATCGGGCTCGACCCCGAGCCCCTGCAGCTCCTTGATCGCCGAGATCATCAGCGACGGGCGCAGATCGTGGTCGAACAGATGCTGGTCGCCTTCGAGCCGGTCGGACTGGTCCTTGGTCATCGGCACCAGCAGCTCGAACATGAAGTAGTGGCCGTTCTCGTGCCCCCAGTCGGCCAACGTCTTGAGCCGCGCCGCCTGACGCCGGTTCATCACTTCGTCGTCTTCCGGGTTGTAGCGCACCAGCGCCTTGATAAAGGTCGGCTTGAATTCGGCGATGTGCTCGCGGAACTTGTCGCCGTATTCGAAGTCGAACTCGTTCTGGCCGCTCTTTTCGGCCGGGCAGGCGGTGATCAGGCCCTGGGCGCGGGCGTCGCGCAGGATCGCCGCGCCAAACTGCTCGTCGACCAGAATGCCGGCAGTCTCCTTTTTCACGCCCTTGGTCAGCGCCAGTTGCAGCCCGTCATAGACGACCTGCTTGCTGGCGGCGACCGTCGCGGTCTGCTCCTCGGTCAGCGGCGCGGTAAACCCGAACAGCCCTTTTTCGAACGAGGCGCGGTGGTCGAAGGGCAAGATGTAGAGAGGCTTGTCGTATCCTACGCTTGGCATACCAACCTCCCCTGGAGTTGCGTTGCGGCGGCCCCGGCTTCCCGCAACGTCGAGCCGTCAGTGCATGGCGCCGAAATGGGCGGCGACCTCAACCATGCGGTTCGAGAACCCCCATTCGTTATCGTACCACGACAGCACCCGCACGAAGGTTTTGTCGAGCACCTGGGTCTGGGTCACGTCAAAGGTCGAGCTGTGCGGATCATGGTTGAAGTCCACCGACACGGTCGGCGCCTTGTTGATCCCCACAATACCCTTCAGCCGGTTCGACTTCGCCGCCTCTTCCATCAGCGCATTGACCTCGTCGGCGGTGGTTTCACGGTTGGCGTCGAACTTGAAGTCGATCAGCGACACGTTGGCGGTCGGCACCCGGATCGCGGTGCCGTCGAGCTTGCCCTTGAGCGCCGGCAGCACCAGCCCCACTGCCCGCGCCGCGCCGGTCGAAGTCGGGATCAGCGACAGCGCCGCCGCCCGCGCCCGGCGCAAATCGCTGTGCAGCGTGTCCTGCAGGCTCTGGTCGCCCGTATAGGAGTGGATTGTCGTCATATAGCCGCGGTCGATGCCGATCCCCTGGTGCAGCACATAGGCCACCGGCGCCAGGCAGTTGGTCGTGCACGAGGCGTTGGAGATGACCTGGTGCTTGGCCGACAGCTCGTCGTGGTTGACCCCCATGACGACGGTGAAGTCGGCGCCCTCGGCCGGGGCGGAGATGATCACCTTCTTGGCCCCGGCTTCGAGGTGCTTTGCGGCCTGCTCGCGCTTGGTGAAGATGCCGGTGCATTCGAGCGCGACGTCGACGTTGAGCTCCTTCCACGGCAGCTTGGCCGGGTCGCGCTCGGCGGTGACGCGGATCTTGCCGCGGCCGGCGTCCATCCAGTCCGCGCCGGTCGTGACCTCGCCGGCAAAGCGGCCGTGGACGCTGTCGTAGCGCAGCAGATGCGCGTTGGTTTCGACCGAGCCTAGGTCGTTGATGCCGACGATTTCGAGCTCCTTGCCGGGGTGCTCCAAGGCCGCGCGCATGACCAGCCGGCCGATCCGGCCGAACCCATTGATCGCAACCCTGATCGCCATTTGCGTCTCCTTACAAAACCGCGGGTTCAGCTTAGAACAGATTGCGCCTGCGCGGAAAGCGGGCCGGCGCGGCCCGTCGAAATACGGCTGGGGCCTGCCTCCGCTGGGTGATCAGCCGTTTACGCCCCATGCGATCGCGTTGCGCAGCAGCGTGACGAACGCCTCGGTTTCCCACGGTGCGCGGAAGGTGGGCGGCGTCGTGTCGCTGGGGTCGGCGTTCGCCCGCGCCGCGCGGATCGCCGGGTTATGGCTGTGGCCGAGCGCAAAATAGGTTACGCCGCCTTTGCCGACCGGCTTGGTATAGCCGATCACGCGGGTCTTGCCGTCGGCTTGCAGCGAGGTGTCGGACGGATAGAGCCCCTCGGTCGCCGACGCCGCGCTCGGGCCGTACTCCGCGGTCAGCAGGATCTGGGTCGATGCGGGGTCCTGCAGCTCGATGAAATAGGGCTCGTCCTCGACCACAAACGACTTGCCGATCCCGCGGGTGATCGGGGTGTCGGCGACCACCTCGACGCGGAATTCGCGGATCGGCGGGTGGGTCAGGAAAAAGCTGCCGAGCAGGGCGTGGTGCTCGGCCTTGACCGTGCGCCGCATCCGCGCCCCCTCGACCCGCTGGGCGCGGCCGCCGCTGGTGCCGTGCAAGGCCAGCCACTTGCCGCCGGCCTCCAGCCAGCCTTGCAGGGCGCGGGTCTGCGCGGCGTCAGGGTAGGGGCCGGCGACATAGGTGATCAGCAATTGGCTCACCGGCAGCCATTTCTCGACATCGGCGAAGTCGTTGGCGACCGAGGCCGGAACCTCGCGCTCGGCCAGCAGCTCCAACAGCCGCAGCCGGGCGTAATCTTGGTCATGCCCGCCCATCGCGCCGGCCGGGAACCCGCCGGTGATGAGATGGGCGCGGCCGGAATTTGTCGTTGTCATGAGATGCCCTCGCTCACGGTTCGAGCCTACCACGACAGGTTACGACACCAGCGGAACTACCGCTACCGAGCCATTGCGGACCTCCAGCCCAGGCGGCGATACCGCCTTGGCGGCTGCAACAGCATCAACACACCCTCTTTCGCGTACGCCAAGGCGGGTCGTATCGTTTACGGCGCATTCCGCGATGAGGATCCATGATGTTGACGGACCGGTACGAGCTTCCCCTGTCCACCGCCTCGTCCGCGGCGCGGGACGCCTATGTCCAGGGCTGCGAGGCGAAGCTGACCATGCATCCCGGCGCGCTCGAGAGTTTCGACCGGGCCATCGCCGCCGATCCCGGTTTTGCGCTCGCCCATGCCGCCAGGGCGCACGTGCTGCTGGAACGCGGCGACGCGGCGGCGGCGCGCGCGTCGATGGCGCAGGCCAATTCCCTCGCCGCCGGTCTGTCTGCGCGGGAAGCCAGCCATGTCGCATTTTTCGACTTGCTTGCGGCGGGCGACGCCGAAGCCGCGCTTGCCGCATTGCTCGGACACTTGGACGCCTGGCCACGCGACGCCGTGGCACTAGGCACCACCGCGTTCACCAACGGCCTGATCGGCAGTTCCGGCCGCTCCGGGCAGAAACGCGCGCTGCTGAAGCTGCTGGACAAGCTCGCCCCGAGCTATGGCGACGATTGGTGGTTCACGGCCCATCACGGCATGGCCCTCTCAGAGAACGGGCAGCACGCGGCCGCCCGCCCCAAGATCGACCGATCCCTCGCGCAAAACCCCCACAACCCCTGGGCGGCGCACGCCCGCGCGCATCTCTGCTATGAGGAGGGCGATGCAAGCGCGGCCCGCGCCTTCCTGGCGTCCTGGCTCACCAGCTATCCGCGCAACGGCTTATTATACAGCCACCTGAGTTGGCATCTCGCGCTCGGCGAACTGGAGGCCGGCGATGCGGCGGCGGCGTCGCGACTTTTCAGGGATGCCTTCGCACCCGATGTCCATAGCGGGCCGCCGCGCGGGAAGGTGAACGATGCGGTGTCCTTTCTGTGGCGCTGGGAGCTCGCCGGGCATCCCCGCGACGCAGAGGCATGGCGCATGATGCACGATTTCGCCACCGGCGCGTTTCCGCGCGCCGGCGCCGCTTTTTCCGACATGCACATCGCGCTGGCGCAGGCCGTGGCCGGCGATGACATGGCGCTGGAAGCGCGCGAACGACAGATGACCGAGCTCGCGCGCGAAGGCCGTTATCCATCCGGCCCCTGCGTTCCGGCGGTGGCGCGCGCCTTCGCTGCGTTCGAACGGCGAGATTTCGCCGCCGCGATCGACGCACTCGAACCGATAGCCGGCGAGTTCGAACGCATCGGTGGCAGCCGCGCCCAGCTTGACCTGGTCGAGTTCACGCTGTGGAAGGCCTATCTCGGCGCGGACCGACCCAACGATGCGCGCCGGATGCTTAGCGTGCGTCGCGCAAGCCCTTCGGGCATTCCCGTTGCCGGGCTGGCGGCCAGGCATTGAGCGACGACACCAGCAGCCTAGCCCCGTCAAGCTCACAGCAGCGATTTCGCGGCCTCGGCGACCTTCTCGGCGGTGATGCCGAAATGCGGATAGAGCGCCTCGATCGGAGCCGAGGCGCCGAACCCCTCCATGCCGACAAAGGCCGAGCGCTCGCCGAGCCAGCGGTCCCAGCCGAGCCGCACCGCCGCCTCGACCCCGACCCGCGGCGCGCTGCCGAGCACATTGCTGCGGTAATCGCGGTCCTGGCGCTCGAACAGCTCCCAGCATGGCATCGACACCACGACGGCGCGGATATTCTCGGCCGCGAGCAGATCACGCGCCTTCATCGCGATCTCGACCTCGGACCCGGTCGCCAGCAAGGTCACCTGACGGGTGCCGTCCACGTCCACCAGCACATAGGCGCCGCGCCGCGAGCGGTTCTCGAAATGCGGCTCGGTGCGCAGCAAGGCCACTCCCTGCCGGGTCAGCGCCAGGATCGACGGCGCATGCCGGCTTTCCAGCGCCAGATACCAGCACTCGGCGGTCTCGACCGCACCGCAGGGGCGGAACACCTGCAGATGCGGGATCGCCCGCAGCGCCGCCAGATGCTCGACCGGCTGGTGCGTCGGCCCGTCCTCGCCCAGCCCGATCGAATCGTGCGTCATCACATAGACGACGCCGACCTCCATCAGCGCCGACAGCCGGATCGCGCCCCGGGCATAGTCGGTAAACGTCAGGAACGTGCCGCCATAGGGGATCAGCCCGCCATGCGCGGCGATGCCGTTCATCGCCGCCGCCATGCCCATCTCGCGCACGCCGAAATGTATATAGCGCCCGGAGAAATCGTCGGGACGCACCTCTTTTTCGTCCTTCGCTTTGGTGTTGTTGGACGGGGTCAGGTCGGCCGAACCGCCGATCAGCTCGGGCACCGCCGGCACCAGCGTGTTGAGCGTGTCGCCCGAGGCGACGCGCGTGGCCAGCCTGGCGTTCTTGGCGCGGAACTCCTCGCACACGCGGGCGACGATGGTGTCGAGCCCGGCCGGCAGCTTGCGCTGCTGGCGGCGCACGAACTCGCCGCGCTTGGCCGGGTCGAGCTTGGCCAGCCGCGCTTCCCACTCCGACCGCACCGGCGCGCCGCGGGCACCGACCCCGCGCCACCAGGTTTGCACGTCGTCGGGGATGACGAAGGGCGGCGCGTCCCAGCCGAGCCGTTCGCGCGCGCCCTTGATCTCCTCGGCGCCGAGCGGGCTCCCGTGCGCGGCGGCGGTGCCGGCCTTGGTCGGGGCGCCAAAGGCGATGATCGTCTTGCAGGCGATCAGGCTCGGCCGGTCGTGGGTCTGCGCCCGCTCGATCGCGGCGGCGACGGCGTCGGTGTCGTGCCCGTCGATTTCTTCGGTCGCCCAGCCATGCGCCGCAAACCGCGCCACCTGGTCGTCGTCGACCGCGAGGCTGGTCGCCCCGTCGATCGTGATCGAGTTGTGGTCCCAGAACAGGATCAGCTTCGAGAGCCGAAGATGTCCGGCGAGCGAGATCGCCTCGTGGCTGATCCCCTCCATCAGGCAGCCGTCGCCGCAAAACACATAGGTGCGGTGGTTGACGACATCGTCGCCGAATTCGGCGGCGAGCCGGCGCTCGGCAAGCGCCATCCCGACGCCGTTGGCGATGCCCTGGCCGAGCGGGCCGGTGGTCACCTCGATGCCGCTGGCATGGCCGCGCTCGGGGTGCCCCGCGGTGCGGCTGCCGAGCTGGCGGAACCGCTCCAGCTCGCCCATCGTCATGTCGGCATAGCCGGTCAGGTGCAGCAGCCCATACAGCAGCATCGAGCCGTGCCCGTTCGACAGGATAAAACGGTCGCGGTCGGGCCAGTCGGGCGCCGTCGGATCGAACTTGAGGAACCGGCTGAACAGCACGGTGGCGATATCGGCCATGCCCATCGGCATGCCGGGATGGCCCGATTTCGCCTTCTCGACCGCGTCCATCGCCAGCGCGCGTAGGGCATTGGCCATGCGGAAGAGTTGCGGGTCTTTGGGCGCGGGGAGGGGGGCTGCTTCGCTCATGGCATCACTCTACCTTGCATTGCTTTGCCAGCAAACGCTCGGCGCGGGGCAGCCGTTACACGGGGCCGATTGTCTCATACCCGCCCTTTGGCTAGGGTTCGCGACAGCGCTTGTCGGGCAGGGAGGAACGGGTCATGGCGATCATCGTCGGGGATGGCGACTACAAGTACCGGATCATCGAGGACTGGGCGAAGCTCCCGGACGGCTGGTCGTTCAAGGAAGTCGGCGCGGTCGGCTGCGACAGCAACGACAACGTCTACGTCTTCAACCGTGGCGAGCACCCGATGATGGTGTTCGACCGTGACGGCAAGTTCCTGCGCTCCTGGGGCGAGGGGCAGTATCCGCGGGCGCACGGCGTCCATATGGGGCCGGACGAGTCGATCTATCTCACCGACGACGGCGGCAGCTTTGTTCGCAAGTGCAGCATCCACGACGGCAAGGTGCTGCTCGAGCTCGGCGTCCCCGGCAAGCCCGCGCCCTATATGAGCGGCGAGCCGTTTCACCGCTGCACCCACACCGCGCTCTCGCCAAAGGGCGACATCTACGTCTCGGACGGCTACGGCAACTCGCGCGTCCATAAATACTCGCCGGACGGCAAATTGCAGATGTCGTGGGGCGAGTCCGGCAGCAATCCAGGCGAGTTCAACATCGTCCACAATATCTGCACCGACGCCGACGGCTGGGTCTACGTCGCCGACCGCGAGAACCACCGCATCCAGGTGTTCGACGGCAACGGCAAGTACGAGGCGCAGTGGAACAACCTCCACCGCCCGTGCGGCATGTACATGGACCATGTCCACTCGCCGGTCTGCTACATCGGCGAATTGGGTCCGGTGCAGTCGGTCAACCGCGACGTCGGCAACCTCGGCCCCCGCGTCAGCATCGTCGACCACAAGGGCAATCTGCTGTCGCGCTTCGGCGACCGCAAGGCCGGCACCGCGGCGACCGCGTTCCTCGGGCCGCACGGAATGACCGTCGATTCGCGCGGCGACCTCTATGTCGGCGAGGTGTCGTGGACGCAGTGGCCGCAATTCTATCCCGACACGCCACGGCCCGATTACATCCGCTCGCTGCAGAAATATGAGCGGGTGCGCTGACTTGCCACGCGCTGAGAGAAACCCGCCGCTACCGCGTTGACGGGCTTCGCCTTTGCTGCATAACTTAGCGCCATGAGCGAACTCGACGATGCCCTTGCGGTGCTGGAGCGCGCGGTGACGCGGCTGGAAGCGGTGCCGCGTCTCGGCGACAGCGATGCGGTCGCGCGACAGGAGGCCGAGCGCGCCGCCGATGACCAGCGGCTCGCGGAGGCGACGGCCGCGATCGTCGCCCGGGTCGATGCGGCGCTCGCCAAAATCGGTCAGGTGCTCGAAGGAGACGCCTGAGATGGGGCAGGGGCCGTGGGTCAGGTAGTCGTCTCCGTCAACGGCCGCGCCTTCCCGCTCGCCTGCGCCGACGGCGAGGAGGCGCGCACCCGCCGCCTGGCCCAATACCTCGACAGCAAGGTCACCGAGTTCGTCCAGGCGCACGGCCAGATCGGCGAGGCGCGGCTGATCCTGCTGGCCGCGCTGGTCGTATGCGACGAGCTCTCCGACACCAGCGACGCGTTCCAGCAGGAGCGCTCGCGCCCGCGCAGCGACGAGGCCGGCAACGCCGTCCAAGGCATCCGCGCCATCGCCCAGCGCATCGAGTCCATTGCGGCGCGGCTCGAAACTTCCTAGCTAATAGGACTGCGAGTGGGGCTGCGCGGTGCGTTAGACCTCATAATACCCTGGGGCCGATTCCTACCTCTAGGGGGCTGTCCCTGTCGGAGCCTTGGTTCCGTTATATGGCCCCCCACCTGCTCAGGCGGGCCACGAGGGAATTCCAGGTCGACGGCCAAGCGGCTCCACTTCGCATCTATTAGCGCCGTCATTGCGAGCGCAGCGAAGCAATCTCGCTCCGCAGGAGATACCTCCGCACGAGATTGCTTCGTCGCCTCGCGGCTCCTCGCAATGACGGAGAAAAGGAGCCGCTCATGAACCTCCTTCTCTGCGGCGATGTCGTCGGCCGGCCCGGCCGCGACGCGGTCAAGGCGCACCTGCCGGGCCTGCGCCGCGCGCTCGCGGTCGACGTCGCCATCGTTAACGCCGAGAACATGGCGCACGGCTTCGGCCTCAACGAAAAGCTGTGCGGCGAGATGTACGAGGCCGGCGCCGACATCCTCACCACCGGCAACCATGCCTGGGACCAGAAGGAGATCATCCCCTACATGGAGCGCGACCCTCGGGTGCTGCGCCCCGCCAATTTCCCGCCCGGCACGCCGGGCAGGGGCGCCTGCCTCCATACGCTCCCAGACGGCCGCAAGCTGTTGGTCGTCAACCTGATGGGGCGCCTGTTCATGGATGCGCTCGACGACCCGTTCCGCGGGCTCGACGCCGAGATCGCGTCCTACAAGCTCGGCCGCGACATTGCCATCGTCGTCGATTTCCACGCCGAGGCGACCAGCGAGAAGGCGGCGTTCGGCCATCACGCCGACGGCCGCGTCTCGGCGGTGATCGGCACCCACACCCATGTCCCGACCGCCGACCACCGCATCCTCCCCGCCGGCACCGCCTTTGTCAGCGACACCGGCATGTGCGGCAATTACGACTCGGTGATCGGCATGCAGAAGGAGGCGTCGCTGCGCCGCTTCGTCACCAAGATGCCGACCGGCGGCAAGCCGCAGGTCGCCGACGGCGAGGGCACCTTGTGCGGCGTCTTTATCGTCACCGACGACGCGACCGGCCTCGCCCGCCGCATCGAACCGGTGCGCCTCGGCGGCGCGCTCGCCCCGCAGATGCCGGCGTTATAGGAGCTGCCATTGGTATGCCCTCCGCCGACGGTAGTTCGGGCAGACGCGATTTCTACTTGCGAATCATCGATTTAGTTTGCGCTTTTATCAGATATAGGTTGGCCAATGGGAGTGCAGTTGTCGACCCTTTGCGGAATAATTTTGCGAGCGCTCGTGATAGCGCTAGGATCGATTGGTATCGTGGTCGTGGTGTGCCTATGGATCATGCCGCCACATCCCGTGAAACACTTGTATCAGGATCCGACTCTAGTTATTGGTATTGTGGCAATATTTGCTTGTTTAGGAACAGGGTATAGCGCTACTCGGGAGCTTTATCCACGGGACGTAATTTTAGTCAGGTATCTAATAGTAATGTTTGTTTCGCTAGCCGTTCTGGTGCTGGTATTCTTTGTCTCCTTCGCTATAGTGGTGAATATCAAAGGAGCTTAGGATTCAGCCTGACCCGCTGAGCTCGACGGTCGAGGCTTTTCGCCTAGCGAAAGTCGAAACTACAATGTGCTATTTTCCCCGCTCCTCCAGCACCACCCCGGCAAAAGCCGGGGCCCATTTTTCGGCGCCGGAGTCAGCGGCTAAGTGGGTCCCGGCTTTCGCCGGGATGGACGCAAGAAAAGAGCAGTAAACCGGCAATGGCCAAAGTCCTGATCACCTCGGCGCTGCCGTACATCAACGGCATCAAGCATCTCGGCAATTTGATCGGGTCGATGCTGAGCGCCGATTTGTATGCCCGCTTTATGCGCGCCACCGGCCACGAGGTGCTGTTCATCTGCGCCACCGACGAGCACGGCACCCCGGCGGAGATCGCCGCGCTCGAGGCCGGGGTGCCGGTCGCGGAATATTGCGCTCAGCAGCACGAGATCCAGGCGCAGATCTACCGCGATTTCCAACTGTCGTTCGACTATTTCGGGCGCAGCTCGTCGCCGCAGAACCATGAGCTGACCAACCATTTCTACCACCGCCTCGACGATGCCGGGTTTATCGAGGAGCGCTCGATCGCCCAGGTCTATTCGGTCGATGACGGGCGTTTTCTGCCCGACCGCTACATCACCGGCACCTGCCCGCATTGCGGCTACGCCAACGCCCGCGGCGACCAGTGCGAGAACTGCACCCGGCTGCTGGAGCCGACCGAGCTCAAGGACGCGCGCTCGGCCATTTCCGGCAGCACCAAGCTCGAAGTCCGCCAGACCAAGCATTTGTTCTTCAAGCTCCCCGCGCTCGCCGACCGGGTCGAGGAATGGATCGACTCCCGCCGCGACTGGCCGCTGCTGGTCAGCTCGATCGCCAAGGCCTGGCTCAAGGAAGGGCTGCAGGACCGCGGCATCACCCGCGACCTCAAATGGGGGGTGCCGGTCGACCGCCCCGGGTTTGAGAACAAGGTGTTCTACGTCTGGTTCGACGCGCCGATCGAATATATCGGCGCGACCAAGGAATGGGCCGATGCCGACCCGGCCAACCGCGACTGGCGCTCATGGTGGTTCGACGCGCCGGACGTGCGCTATGTCGAGTTCATGGCCAAGGACAACGTGCCGTTCCACACGGTCAGCTTCCCGGCGACGATCCTCGGCTCCGGCGAGCCGTGGAAATTGGCCGACTACATCAAGGGCTTTTCCTGGCTCAATTTCTACGGCGGCAAGTTCTCGACCAGCCAGCGGCGCGGCATCTTCCTCGACCAGGCGCTGAAGGAATACCCGGCCGATTACTGGCGCTATTGGCTGGTGGCGAACGCCCCCGAGACCGACGACGCGTCATTCACCTTCGGCGGGTTCGCCGCGGTCTGCAACAAGGACCTCGCCGACACCTTCGGCAACTTCGTCAACCGCTGTCTGCGCTTTTGCAGCGCCCGGTTCGGCAACGCGGTGCCGGCGGGCGGCGATCCCGGCCCGATGGAGACCGAGCTTGACGCCAACGTGCAGGCGGCGCTCGACCGCTACGCCGCCGCTCTCGAAGCGATGCAGTTGCGCCGCGCCGCCGCCGAGCTGAAGGAGCTGTGGACCATCGGCAACGTCTATGTCGACCGCGCCGCGCCGTGGACCGCGATCAAGACCGACAAGGACCGCGCCGCGGCGATCCTGCGCGTGGCGATCAATCTGGCGCGTCTCTACGCGGTCGTCGGCTCGCCGATCATCCCTGACACCTGCGCCCGGCTGCGCCAGAGCCTGGGTGTCGAGATCGCCGACGCCTATTGGCCGACCGACGCCGCTGCCGAACTGCAGGCGCTCCCCGCCGGCCATTTCTTCGAGGTGCCGCCGCCGCTGTTCAAGAAGATCGCCCCCGAAGAAGTCGCCGACCTCTCCCAACGCTACGGCGGCGAGGAGGCGGTCGAAGCGGCGGCCTAAGCCCTCATCTGTCATTCGGGGACGGCCCGCAGGGTCGGACCCGGAACCCATGAACACAGGCCAAACCGGGAAAGTTTCTACCGTTGCAGCCCGAACTCTAAACGTCGGTGTGCATGGGTTCCGGGCTCGCCGCGTTGCGGCGCCCCGGAATGACAAAATGTTGGGGTGTAATCCGAATCGCGCGGCCTCTCTGCCACGCCGCTTCGGCGGCGATGTACCAAAACCTCCCGCGCCGCGCGAGACCTACCCTCCCCCTTCGCCCAGGCGCCCCAATCCTGCCATACTGGGTTGTTAGGCCGCCGCGGTTGCGACAAAGGCTCGCGCCGCGCGTTTTCGGTCGGGTAAAGAGCATCAGGGGACGGGTTCGAATGGCCGGCCATTCGCAGTTCAAGAACATCATGTTCCGCAAGGGCGCGCAGGATAAGAAGCGCGGCAAGGTGTTCACCAAGCTCATCCGCGAACTCACCACCGCCGCGCGGATGGGGCTGCCCGATCCGGCCGCCAACCCGCGGCTGCGCGCCGCGGTGCTGGCCGCGCGCCAGGCCAACATGCCCAAGGACACCGTGGAGCGCGCGATCAAGCGCGGCGCCGGCGGCGAGGGCGGCGAGAATTACGACGAGGTGCGCTACGAGGGCTATGGGCCGGGCGGGGTCGCGGTCATCGTCGAGGCGCTGACCGACAACCGCAACCGCACCGCCGCCGAGGTGCGCGCCGCCTTCACCAAGATGTCGGGCGCGCTCGGCGAGACCAACAGCGTCAGCTTTATGTTCGACCGGGTCGGCGAGATCGTTTACCCGGCCGCCGCCGCCAGCGCCGACGACATGCTCGAAGCCGGCATCGAGGCCGGCGCCAGCGATGTCGAGAGCGACGACGAGCGTCACGCGGTGCTGTCCAGCATCGACGATTTCAACGAGGTGCGCGACGCGCTCGAGCAGCGTTTCGGCGCGGCGGAATCGGCCCGGCTCGTGTGGCGGCCGAACATCGGCTCGCCGATCGATGAGGACACCGCGGTCACCTTGTTCAAGCTGCTCGAAACCCTCGAAGACAGCGACGACGTGCAAAACGTCTACGCCAATTTCGAAGTCGCCGAAGACGTCCTGGCGCGGCTCAGCGCGTGATGACGATCTACGGAGGGGGCCCCGGTCTCGCAAAGCCCCTCTCCCGCTTGCGGGAGAGGGTGGCGCGCGCAGCGCGACGGGTGAGGGTAGCGGTGCCGATGGATACCCTCACCCTCCCATCGCTGCGCGACGGGCCCCTCCCTCTCCCGCTTGCGAGAGAGGGATATTAATTCGATGCGCGTTCTCGGTCTCGATCCCGGCTTGCGCCATACCGGCTGGGGGATCATCGATGTCGCCGGCAATCGCCTGACACACATCGCCGACGGCGTCGTCAACGCCCCGGTCAACCTGCCGCTCAGCGAGCGTCTGGTGAGTCTCTTCCGCCAGATCATCGAGGTTCTCGAACGCTTCCGCCCCGACGAGGCGGCGGTCGAGGAAACCTTCGTCAACAAGAACCCGGCTTCGACCCTGAAGCTCGGGGTCGCCCGCGGGGTGGTGCTGCTCGCCCCGGCCGAGCGCGGGCTCAAGGTGTCCGAGTATTCGACCAATCTGGTCAAGAAGTCGGTGGTCGGCGCCGGCCATGCCGAAAAGACCCAGATCCAGCTGATGGTGCGCCGCCTCTTGCCCGGCTGCTCGATCGACAGCGCCGACGCCGCCGACGCGCTGGCGGTGGCGATCTGCCACGCGCACCACGCCAACACCATGAACGCCTGGCAGGTCACTGCACGGCAGGCGGCGCGATGATCGCCAAGCTCACCGGCATTCTCGACCATATCGGCCCCGAGGGCGCGGTGATCGATGTCGGCGGGGTCGGCTATCTCGTCTTCGGCTCGAACCGCACCTTGGGGCAGCTGCCGCCGCCGGGCGGCCCCGCGCGCTTGCTGATCGAGACCCATGTCCGCGAGGACCACATCCACCTTTACGGCTTTGCCGACGCCGCCGAGCGCGACTGGTTCCGCCTGCTGACGACGGTGCAGGGAGTCGGCGCGCGGCTGGCGCTGGCGATCCTGTCGGTGGTG
>JBBRPG010000075.1:0-18116 GCA_038228485.1 Alphaproteobacteria bacterium | reverse complement strand
TGCCGCCGCCCTGCCGCGCGCCGCCTGGGGCATGACCTTCGCCCATGCCGGGATGGCGATCGCCGTCGCCGGCATTACCGGCGCCTCGGCCTGGACCGTCGAGCGTATCGAGAACGTCGCGCCGGGCGGCTCGGTCGACATCGCGGGCTATACGGTCGCGCTCGATGCGGTCAAGGACGTGCCCGGCCCCGACCACACCGCGACCCGCGCCGATATGCGCCTCTTGAAGGGCAATCAGCTGATCGCCGAGATGCACCCGGAGAAGCGCTTCTTCCCGCTCGAGAACGGCACCCAGACCGATGTCGCGATCCGCACTAACCTGCTCGCCGACCTCTACGCGGTGATCGGCGACCCCGACGGCAAGGGCGGCTACACGCTGCGGCTCTATTACAACCCGCTGGTGCCGTGGATCTGGCTCGGCGCCGGGCTGATGGCGTTCGGCGGGTTGGTCTCGCTCAGCGACCGGCGCCACCGGGTCGGCGCGCCGCGGCGCGCCCGGCGCGAGGCAATGGAGGCGGCGCAGCCGGCCGAATAAACCATGCGGCGGTGGCTTTACCTGATTCCGGTCGCAGTGTTCGCGCTGATGGCGGCGGGGTTCTATGTCGGGCTCGGCAGGGACTCGAACGTGCTGCCCTCGGCGCTGATCGACGAGGAGGCGCCGCAATTCGACCTGCCGCCGCTGCCGGAACGCGACAAGGGGTTCTCGACCGCGGACCTCAACGGCCATGTCAGCTTGGTTAACTTCTTCGCCTCGTGGTGCGTGCCGTGCCGGCTCGAGCATCCGGTGCTGAACGCGCTCGCTGCGCGCAAGCGCGTCGCGATCTACGGCATTAACTACAAGGACACCGGCGACGCCGCGCTGTCATGGATTGCCGCGCTCGGCGCCGACCCCTACACGCAGATCGGCGCCGATAGCGGGCGGGTTGGCATCGATTGGGGGGTGTACGGCGTGCCCGAGACATTCGTCATCGATAAGACCGGGCACATCCGCTACAAGCATGTCGGCCCGCTGACCCAGGGGGACATCGACAAGACCATCCTGCCGCTCGTGGCCCGGCTCGAAAAATGATCCCGCCGTCATTGCGAGCGAAGCGAAGCAATCTCGCGCCGAGTGCGCGCTTGCGTCGGGATTGCCGCGTCGCGCTGCGCGCTCCTCGCAATGACAAAGTATGGCTGGCGCTGTGGACCGTGTTGCTGCTCGTAATGGCGTCGCCGGCTCAGGCGGTGCGGCCGGACGAGCGGCTGGCCGACCCGGTACTCGAAACCCGCGCCCGCGACATCAGCAAGGAATTGCGCTGCCTCGTCTGCCGCAACCAGTCGGTGGATGATTCCGACGCCGACCTCGCCCACGATCTGCGCATGCTGGTGCGCGAGCGGCTCAAGGCCGGCGACAGCGACGACGGGGTCGTCGCCTTTGTCCGTGCCCGCTACGGCGACTTCGTGCTGCTGCGGCCGCCGTTCAAGCTCGACACCTGGCTATTGTGGGGCGGTCCGCTGGCGATCCTGCTGATCGGCGGCTGGGGGCTGCGGCGCTATTTGCGGCGGCAAAGCCAGGTCGCCGCCGCGCCGGCGCTGAGCCCTGATGAGCAGCGCCGCCTCGCCCGCATCCTCGGTCCACCCCCTCTCGACGGCGGGGCCGAGCGATGAACATGGGTCTCGCCGTGGCGCTCCTCGCCATGACCACGCTGGCGGTCGCGCTGCTGCTGATCCCGCTGATCCTGCGCAGCCGACGCGCCGAGAACCGCGACGCCTACAACCTCGCGGTCTACCGCGACCAGCTCGCCGAGGTCGAGCGCGACCTTGGCCGCGGCATCATCGCGCCCGAGGAAGCCGAGGCGGCAAAAAGCGAGATCGGCCGCCGCATCCTGGCCTTGACCCCAACCGGGGGGACGGTCTCGCGTTCGACCGGACCTCTGGCGGTTGCAGTGGCGGCGGTGATCGTGCTGCCGGTCGCCGCCTGGACGCTCTATTGGGTGCTCGGCTCGCCGAACATGCCCGACCAGCCCTACGCCAGCCGTACCGCGCCGGGCCGTGCCCCGGCCGCCCAGGGCGACGCGCATGTCGACATGGCCGCGGCGGTCGAGAAGCTGCGCACGCACCTGCAACAGCATCCCGAGGATCTCGACGGCTGGATGCTGCTCGGCCGTTCGCAGCTCGAGCTCAGCCGCTTTGCCGACGCCGCTGAATCGTACCGCCACGCGGCCGAGCTGTCGGACAAGCGGCCCGACATCGTCGGCGATTGGGGCGAGGCGCAGGTGCTGGCCGCCGGCGGCACCGTCACCCCGACCGCGAAGGCGGCGTTCGAGACCGCGCTCAAGGACCCGGAAAGCGCGGCGCGCTCGCGCTATTACCTGGCGCTGGCCCAGATGCAGGCCGGCAACCCCAAGGAGGCGATGCAGGCCTGGGTCGATCTCGAAGCCGTCTCGCCTGCCGACGCCGAATGGCTGCCGCTGCTGCGCCGCCGCATCGGCGAGGCGGCGCAAGCGGCCGGGGTCGATCCGGCAACGGTGAAGACCTCGGCGGGCGCGCCGCGCAAGTCCGCAACCGCTGCGCCGGCGCCACCGGTTACTGCGGCGGCGCAGCCGGGCGGTACGCCGGCAACCGGCACGCCGGCAACTGGTACGCCCGCAACCGGTACGCCCGCAACCGGTACGCCCGCAACCGGTACGCCCGCTGGCGGTATGCCGTCTGGCGCCGATGTCGCCGCCACCGCCAAGGCCACCGCGAACGCCTCACCCGAGGAACGCCGGGCGATGATCGAGGCGATGGTGGCGCGGCTCGCGGCGCGGCTCGAACAGGAACCCGACGATTTTGACGGCTGGGCCCGGCTCGGCCGCTCCTACGTCGTGCTGAACCAGCCCGACAAGGCGGTGCCCGCCTTTGCCCGCGCCGCCAAGCTCAAACCCGGCGATATCGGGGTAAAAGAGCAATACGCCGAGGCGATTATCGCCGCCGGCGACAATGGCGACCAGCCGCCGCCGCTTGCCGCAGTGCTGCTGCGCGAGGTGCTCGAGGCGGAGCCGCAGAACAGCCAAGCGCTGTGGTATGTCGGGCTCTCCGAGGCGGCGTCGGGCAGGCCAGAGGCCGCGCGCGATTTGTGGACGCGGCTGCTCGCGCAGCTGCCGGCCGATGCCCCGGAGCGCAAGGAGGTCGAACAGCGTCTCGCCGGGCTGAAGACAGCAGCGCCAAAGTAGCGGGATCGAGCCGGTTTTTGCAGTGCTGCCCGCCGGCAACCGCGTTTGTCCCGGGACGCCGCCGACCGCTAGGGTCGCGGCGTTGGTAGGAGGAACGCCGGATGTTGGAGTTGTTGGAGCGGCAGCAAAACCTGACGCGTAACCAGAAGAAGATCGTCTTCGCCGCCATCGTCGGCGATATGCTCGACTTTTTCGACTATTACCTGATCGGGTTCGTACTGGCGTTTATCGTCGGGCCTTGGCATTTGACCTATGGGCAGTCGGCGATCGTGCTGCTGTCGTCCGGCGTCGGCGCCATCCCGGGCGCGATGTTCTGGGGCTGGATGGCCGACAAGATCGGTCGCCGCAAGGTGTTCATCTACACGATCCTCAACTTCTCGCTGGCGACCGGCGTGCTGGCGCTGACACCGGATACCAATGGCTGGATTTTCCTGACGGTCTTCCGCTTTTTCGTCGGGTTCGGCGTCGCTGGGCTTTACGCCGTCGACCTGCCGCTGGTGCAGGAATTCGTGCCGTCGTCAAAGCGCGGCAAGGTCGGCGGCTTAGTGACTGCCTGCCTGCCGCTCGGCACCACGCTGGGCGCCTTCATCGGCGGCTACGCGACGCCCTATATCGGCTGGCGCGGCGTCTTCGTCATCGGCCTGCTGCCGGCGCTGCTGACGCTGCTCGTGCGGGCCTGGGTGCCCGAGTCGCCGCGCTGGCTGTTGCGCATGGGCCGAAACGACGAAGCGCGCAAGTCGCTCGCCTGGGCGCTGATGATCGATCCGAAAACGATCCAGCTGCCCGACACGGTGCAAGAGCCGCGCAAGGTGCGCTTCAGCGAATTGTTCGAGCACCCGCGCAGCCTGGTCCTGACGTGGCTGACCAGCCTTGGTTCGCAGACTGCCGGATACGGCATCGGCCTGTGGGCGCCGACATTGTTCGTATTGCTGCTGTCGATCAAGCCCGCCGAGGCATCGAAGATGATGATGACGGTCGGGATTGTCGGGTTGTTCGGACGGCTCGCCTTTTCCTACCTGTCGGACATTCTCGGCCGCAAGGCGCTGGGCGTCCTCATGGGCTTTGCCGCCTTCGCCGTGGTCGCGCTGGGCGGCTATTACTACTCGGCGACGATCTTCGGCCTGTCAGTGTTCTGGCTGATGGTCAACGCGCAAAGCTTTATCGGCAGCGGCGGCTACGCGATCGTCGGGCCCTATTCGGCCGAGGTATGGCCGGCGCATTTGCGGGCGACCGGGATGGGGTCGGCCTATGGCTTCGGCAGCATCGGCAAGATCGTCGGCCCGCTCGGGCTGGCGCTGATCGTCGGCTCGTCCGACGTCGTCAGCCCAAAGGCGACGATCGACGCCATCCAGCCGGCGATGCTCTATCTCGCGTCATGGTACCTGCTGACGGGGATCACCTTCTTTTTTATCGGGCTGGAGGTCAAAGGCCGCTCGATCGAGGAGATCGACGTCGAGCTGAGCAAGACCGGGCGCAGGGCGGTAAAACCGGTCGCCGTCAGCGCCGACGATTAGCACTCACCGCCGGCGCAGGCCGGGACGACGATCAGCCGAGTTTGTAGAAGCGGGAGGCGGTGCCGGAAAACAGCGCTACCTTTTCGCTGGCCGAGCAGCCGGCGGCGATGCGCTTGAACGCATTCCAGAACACCTGATAGCTGCCGCTACCCTTGTCGACCGGGAAGTTGCTTTCAAACATCGCCCGTTCCGGACCGAACGCGGCGATGCAGGTCTCGATGTAGGGCCGCCACAGCCGCGCCAGGGCTTCCGAGCTTGGTGGCTCGGCTTGTTCGTGTACGTCGAAGCCAAACACTCGCATACCCAGGCCGCCGAGCTTGATGTAGACGTTGGGGCAAGCCGACAATTCCTTGATCTGCACGCTCCACTCGGCGAAGACCTCATCGCGCTTTCCCTTATAGCGTCCGAGCCCAATTGCGCCGCCGACATGGTCAAGCACGATCGGCGTTTCCGGGAAGGCTCGGGCGAGGTCGATCAGATCGCCGATCTGCGGGTGGAACATGAAGGAATCGAAGACGAGGCCGAGCGGCGCGAGCTTGGCGAACCCCTCGCGCACTTTGGGTTGCATCAGCATGCCCGGTGCGCGTGACACCGGCGAACCCCAGGCTGCCTGGTCCGGATCGGTGGCCGAGATGTAACGGATGCCCTTGAACCGGCCGCCGGGCCCACCGCCGGCCGCGATTTGCGCCTGCAGCACCTTTTCGACCGCGCTCCCCAGCGCAAGGTCGGCGTAGCCGACGATGCCGGCGCAGACACGGGTCTTGCCGTAGGCGCCGCTCGCCGCCATCGCCGCGACCCCGTTGGCGAATTCGACCTCGCCGACCGGCTTCATCTCGGCCGGCCCGTCGGCGCGGTACATCGACAGCCATTCGAGATAGACCGTGGCGATGATGTTGTGGCCGGTATTGGTGTCGGCCAGCAGCTCGGGCAGCAGATAGCGGCCGGTCTCGGGCCGCTCGACCAGATGATGGTGCGGATCGACGATCGGCAGGTCGGGCTCGATGATCTCCTCGCGCACCCGCGCGAGCCACTCGTTGCGGGGCGTGAAGTGGCCGGTCGGCGAGACGGGTGCGGGGGATGCCATCGTTTCCTCTCCTAGTGCCCTTGGCCGGGCTTGTCCCGGCCATCCACGTCTTCTTGTCGATCGTGCGAGAAGACGTGGGCCCGCGGGTAAGCCCGCGGGAGGGAGTAAATCAATCGTTCGCTCGCCGCAACGCATCGCACACCGCCGCGGTGACGTGCGCCGTCATGGCGGTGCCGCCGAGGTCGGGGGTGTGCAGCGACGGGTTGGCGGTGACCCGCTCGACCGCGCGCATCAGCCGGTCGGCGGCCGGCTTTTCGCCGAGATGGTCGAGCATCATCGCCGCGGTCCAGAACGTGCCGACCGGGTTGGCGATACCCTTGCCGGCGATGTCGAAGGCCGAGCCGTGGATCGGCTCGAACATCGACGGCGCGGTGCGTTCCGGATTGAGGTTCGCGGTGGGGGCGATGCCGATCGACCCGGCCAGCACCGCCGCCAGGTCGGACAGGATGTCGGCGTGCAGGTTGGTCGCGACGATGGTGTCGATGGTCTGCGGCTTCATCGTCATCCGCATCGTCATCGCGTCGACCAGCATCTTGTCCCAGGTGACGTCGGGAAATTCCTGCGCCACCTCGGCGGCGATCTCGTCCCACATCACCATCGCGTGGCGCTGCGCGTTCGATTGGTGACCACGGTCAGCAGTTTGCGCGGCCGCGAGCGGGCCAGCGCAAAGGCAAAGCGGAAGATGCGGGTGACCCCGTGCCGGGTCATCAACGAGACGTCGGTGGCGACCTCGGACGCCATGCCCTGGTGCACCCGGCCGCCGACCCCGGCGTATTCGCCCTCGGAGTTCTCACGCACGATCACCCAATCGAGCTCGGGCCCGGAGACATGGCGCAGCGGGCTGGTGATGCCGGGCAGGATGCGGGTCGGGCGGACATTGGCGTACTGGTCGAGCGGCTGGCAGATCGCCAAACGCAGCCCCCACAGGGTGACGTGGTCGGGTATCCCGGGCGAGCCGACCGCGCCGAACAGGATCGCATCGAACGCGCGCAGCCGCTCGGCGCCATCGGCCGGCATCATCACGCCGTGCTGGCGGTAGTAGTTCGAGCCCCAGTCAAAGCGTTCGACGTCGAGCGCAAACCCGCCGTCGCGCTCGGCGCAGACCTGCAGGGCCTCAAGCCCGGCCTCGACCACCTCCGGCCCGATGCCGTCCCCGCCCAACGCCGCGATCTTGTGTGTACGCATTATTGGTTTCGCGTCTCAATATTCCGCTTCCCGGCGAAAGCCGGGATCCACGGTCGAAATGGATCCCGGCTTTCGCCGGGAAGCGGAAAATATAGAAACCCTCCGCGCCCTCTGACCCGTCCAGAGGGCGCGGAGTTAATGAGCCTCTGCCCTATTCCGCCGCGACGGGCTCCGGTTGCGGCACCGGCACCTGCTCGAGCAGCTCGGCATCCCACGGGCCGGGGAAGCGGCCGCGGCCGACCTTGTCGCGCGAGAACACGTGGTAGTCTACCGGCCATTCGGCCCGCGGCATCTCGTAGAACACCTCGACCCCGTTGCCGTCGGGGTCGCGCAGGTAGATGCCGAGCGAGATGCCGTGGTCGGCGATGTGGTCGATCCGCTGACCCTTGGCCTTGACCAGATGATAGAATTCCTTGAGGTCGTCGAGGCTCTCGAGCCGCCAGGCCATGTGATTGAGGCCCACCTGGCGCTTTTGCTGCAGCGGCGCGTCGTCGCCCAGCTGCATCAGCGCCACTTCGTGCGACTGCTCCTCGTCGGCCGACATGAACGCGGCCCAACCCGGCCGGTATTCGTAGGTGTGAAGGCCGAGCAGCTCTTCGTACCATTGTTTCGAGCGCTCGGCATTGCGCACGTAGAGGTTGACGTGCTGGAGGTACATCGGTCGCTTGGCCATGCCCTTCTCCTGGTAGGATGGGTTGAGCGGAGCGAAACCCATCATGATCGCCATTGCGTGCAGAACGGTGGGTTTCGCTATGCTCTACCCACCCTACCTACAGTCTCAGCGCCACGTTATCACGCCTCATCGCTTCTGCCCAAAAACTCCAGCACCCGCTCCATGATTTCGCCTTTGGGGTAGATCGCCGCCATCGCCCGGGCGCGGGTCAACGGGTCGCTGGCGAAGAAGCGCTCATACAGCACCTGCCGGCTGCCGAAAGCGTTGCCGGCGACATCCCAGGCGAGCCGGAACAGCTTGACTCGCTCCTCGGCGCCGACCGTGTCTGTGGTCAGGTACTGCTCGATCTCTGGCCGCAGCGGGCCTTTGAAATCCCCCTCGCTCGGGGTCAATAGAAAGCTCGACGAGCCGAGCAAATGCAGGATTTCGATCATCCGCGGGTAGGCGGTCATCATCAAATTGCGGGTGCTCTCGACCGGCAGGATCGCCGGGCACATCACCCCCCATTGGTCGAGCGCGGCATCGGCCTCGGCGGCGCGGTTGCACGCGCGCATCAGCTCGGTCGTGAGCATCAACTCGCCGATCCGCTCCTCGGTATGCGGTAAATGCTTGTTGCCGAGCGCCTCGGTCATCAACAGCGCGATGCCGAGGATGAATTCGCATTTGGCAAGGTTCTTGGCCGCGCCCTGCTGCGCCGAATGCGCGGTCGAGTGGGTGACATGCGGGGTCGCGTTGAGCCGCTCGACATCATAAAGCAGGAATACCCGCTCCCACGGCACCAGCACGTTGTCGAAAAAGACGATGCAGTCCATCTCCTCGAAGCGGGAGCCGAGCGGATGGTCGAAATGCGAGCGGCCGAGATCGAAGCTGTCGCGGCAGAGGAATTTCAGCCCCGCCGTGCCGCAGGGAATGGAGAAATTGACCGCGAAGGGTGAGTGGTCGTCCGAATGGCGGGCAAGGCGCGGCGAGTAGACCGCGATCTCGTCCGACAGCGGCCCGAGGGTTGCGAGGATGCGGGCGCCGTGCACGACGATCCCGGCCGAGGTTTCCTTCTTGACCTCGAGCGCGGTGCCCTCCTCGAGGTTGAACATGCCGGAGGGGTTGCGGCTGCGCTGCAGATTGATCAGCGAGTGAGTCAGGGTGACGTCGTTCTCACGCAGGAAATCGACATAGCGGCGCATGTTGTCGGCGAACTCGGGCCGTTTCTCGCCGAAGAATTCGGCGGCCGCACCCCAGGCGGCGAAGGTCACGTTCATAAAGTCGGGCGAGCGGCCCATCATCCCGCAGGTCGAGCGCGCCCAGTTCAGCATCATCTTCTGCCGGGTTTCGAGTTCGTCCCGGGTTTTCGGGTTGCTGAACGAGCGCCCGACCCGCTCGCCGGTGGCCGGCGATTTGTAGGTCATGGTCTTCTTGAGCGCAGCCTCGTGCTGCATGTCGTAGAGCCGGGCGACCGCGTTGACCCCGCCCGCCAGCCCCTTATGCCGGGTCACGTCGCGCACCCGCTCGCCGCCGAGCCAGACCTCGCGCTCCTGCGCCCGCAACCCGTCGATATATTGCTGTCCGGTCCGTGCTGGCATTGAGGGCCTCCCTGGCGCGCAAGCGGCGGAAGGGATGCTAGCGGGTCGGGCCGGCCAAGTTAATCGGCTTTGTCGGCGCTTGTAATGCCTCGGCGAGCGGCTTACATGCAGAGGGTCGACTCTTGGTTCGGCTCGCGTTTCCTGAAGCTCAATCGAGCGCCGGACCTGCTATCCGCACATACCGAAGGTTGACCCGACACTCGATACGCGAGTGCCGGCCAATTGGCTTTTGAAAGGCTTACTATGGCTACCGGAACCGTAAAGTGGTTCAACGCACAAAAAGGGTATGGGTTCATCCAGCCCGATGACGGGTCGAAGGACGTGTTCGTCCACATTTCGGCCGTCGAAAGATCTGGCATCGCCAATTTGCATGAGGGCCAAAAGCTCAGCTTCGAGCTTGAGCGCGGCCAGCAGGGCAAAACCTCGGCCGTATCGCTCAAGGCGGAATAGTCGGCAGTGACGCCGCCGGAAACGGCGGCGTCACGCTTTCCCGGGAGGACCGCGATGGTGATGCACAAATATGCGACCGGCCAGAATGTGAAGTTTTCGCCGCATCGGCAGGAGGACCATTCCTCGCGCGGGCTCTATACCGTCGTACGCCTGCTTCCCGAGGAAGGCAGCACCCCGCAATACCGGATCAAGGCCAAAGTCGACGGCCGCGAGCGCGTCGTCCGCGAGGACCAGCTTACCCGGCCCTGAGGCCGCCCACGCCGCGCCCTCGCTGAAACCACTTCCCCGCCTGCCCTTCGGTTTCCACCCGCTGCTTGGTTTTCACGATCCAGGCTTCGGCGTCCGCTTCGGTGGCAAAGCTGCTGACCGTGGCGGGAGCCGTATCGGGGATTTTGACCTCGACGCCAAAGGCGCCGCCGGCAATGGCCACGATGGTGTAGGTCGCTTCGGCGTGGGGATGAGTTCTCATTTGCTACTATATGGGTATCCCAACCCGAATTTGAAACCCAAGCGACCCGCCTCACGCAACGCCGCGCAACTCGATCTCAGGCCGCGCGCGCACCGCCCGGCAATAGGCCGGGGCTATAAGTCGGCCGCAGGATGTCGAGCCGCATCGGCACCGGGGTGCCCAGCCACAGCGCATTCTTGCTGTGGTCGTCGTAGGAGCTCTCGGTCAGCGGGTGAACAAGAACATCGAGACCCTCGCGGTTCAGCATCAGCCACGGCACGATGTTCTGGAACTCCGGGGCTTCGAAGATTACGACGAACTGGGGGATTGGGTCCGGTCCTCTCGGCTCGTCGCTGAGGGAGCCGGGCTCGACCTTGAATTTACCTTTGATCGTCTCGCGCAGCCGCTCGGCCACCGGCTTGGTGCCGGGGGCGTAATAGATGTGAGCGTGATAGCCCTTGTTTTCGGTCATCGAATGTTTCCTTTCCTCGTCATGGCCGGACTTGATCCGGCCATCCACGGAAAATTGGCGGGAGATCCCCGGGTCAAGCCCGGGATACGAAGCCAATTAGCTTTGCTAATTGGCTTCTAGTTTGGCCTGGATCTTCTTCGAGATCTCGGCGCGCCATTCTTCCATCGGCTTGAAGCCTTCCTTGTCGCGGCAATAGGCTTCGGTCTCGGCGAAGATCGTGTCGGCCGGCTTGTCGAGGTCGATCTTGAAGCCCAAAGGCTGCGGCACGTACCACGGCGTGTCGCAGAACATCTCGATGCGGTTGCCCTCCGGGTCTTGAAAATAGACCGACCAGGCATTGCCGTGGCAGATCGGGCTGATGCCCTCGCACCCGGCGTCGCGCACCTTGCGGAACGATTTCTGCACCTGCGGCAGGGTGCCGACGTTGAACGACACCTGCTGGACCATCGGCACTTCGGCGTCGGTGGCGCGGCCGCGCACCAGCACGACCTGGTGGTGGTCGCTGGGGTTGCGCGACAGGAAGGTGATGCGCCCATCCTCGGCACCGTCGCTGACCACGAAGCCGAGCACCTTGGTGTAGAAATCGATCATCTTCGGCACGTCGTGGACATAAAGTCCGACATGGCTGAGGCGCGGGGCGGTATCCATCGCGGGTCTCCGGTTAAGTGTTTCTCGGTTGCATATGAGCGCCGCGCCTGTCATCTATCAAATCGATTGTTATTATGTGATTCATTCATTGCATGGATATACGGGCGGTCGACCTCAATCTGCTGAAAGCCTTTGACGCGCTCAACAGCGAGCGAGCGGTGACCCGCGCCGCCGGCCGCATCGGCCTGTCGCAGCCGGCAATGAGCCACGCGCTGTCGCGTCTGCGCAGCCTGTTCTCCGACGATCTGTTTGTGCGCACCCAAAGCGGCATGGAGCCGACCGCACGGGCGCGCGAGATCGCGCCGCTGATCTCGGCGGCGATCGAGCAGATTGAGGCGGCGCTGAACCTCGGCGCCGGTTTCGACCCGGCGACCAGCACCGGCATCTTCACCGCCGGCATGGGCGAATACGCCGAGGTCGCGCTGGTCGGCCGCCTGGCCGCGGCCTTTTCCCGCGAAGCGCCCCGCGCGATCCTGCGCCTGCTGCCGCTAAACGGCGCCGACGCCGCCGGGCAGTTGGAGCACGGCGCCGTCGATGTCGCGGTCGCGCATCTGCGCGCGATGCCGCCCTCGATCGAGACGGCGCTGCTATTCCGCGATCCGTTTGTCGTCGTCGCGCGCAAGGACCACCCGATCGCTGCCGCGCCGCTTTCGGTCGAGGCGTATGCCGCGCAGAACCACGTGCTGGTCTCGCCGCGCGGGGACACCAGCGGCGCGCTCGACCGGATTTTGGTGGATTTCGGCCTGCGCCGCCGCGTCGCGCTCCTGGTCGCGACCTATCTCGCGGTGCCGGCCGCGCTCGCCGCCTCGGACCTGATCGCGACCTTACCCAGCCGCGCCGCGGCGCTCATCGCCGCCCACGCCGAGATCGCGATCCTGCCGCTGCCGATCGACTTCTCGGCGACCGTGTCGATGGCCTGGCACCGCCGCAGCGCGAGCGAACCGGCGCAATCCTGGTTCCGCAAACTGCTGGTCGACGCGGCCGGGCAATAAGCCCAATCGGATTGCCGCCCGGCGCAAGCGGAGCCGAAGCTATTTCGCCGCGTCGGCCATCCTCGGCTTGTCGGCGAAATGCGGCATGATCTCGCGGGCGAAGCGGCGGATGTTGTTGATCGAGCCGCCGAAATTGCCGATGACGTATTCCGCGCCGCCGTCGTGCAGGGCTTCGAGCTTGGCGACGATCTGGTCGGGGGTGCCGAAGATCGCGGTCTCGTCGCATAGCGCGCGCATCTCGGCATCGTCGCTGACGAAACGCTCGCGGTCGTCCCCCGGCTTTTCGGCGAGCTTGTTGATCCGCACATGGCCCTGAAGGCGCCGCACTTGCGCCGCCTCCAGCTCGTCGGCCGTGTCGGCGAAATGCACCGCGCGGGCGGTGCCGACCGTCATCGGGTCGTAAGTGCGGCCGCGCGCTTCGACATCGTGCTCGAACTGGGCGATGTGGCGAATGACGTCGGCCGGGCGGTCGTACTGGCCCAGCAGCAAATTGTAGCCGCGCTCGGCGACCTGGCGCACCGAGCGCTCCGACCCGGCGCCCATCCAGAACGGCGGATGCGGGCGCTGCGCGCTCGGAGGCTCGACGATGACATTGTCGTACTGCCAGTATTTGCCCTTGTGGCTCCACTTGGTGTCGTTGACGAAGGCGTTGGTGATCACCTCCATCGACTCGTCAAAGCGGGAATCGGCCTCCTCCATCGGCATGGCAAAGCCGGCGAACTCGTTGTAGCGATAGCCCTTGCCGACGCCGAAATCGAGGCGGCCGCCGGACAACAGGTCGAGGGTCGCGGCCTGCTCGGCAAGCAGCACCGGGTTGTGCCAGGGCAGCACCAGCACCGCGGTGCCGAGCCGCAGGGTCGAGGTGCGCGCGCCCAGCCAGGTCAACAGGTTGAGGCTCGCCGAGACCTGGCCGAACCCAGTGAAATGATGCTCGACGACAAAGGTCGAGTGATAACCGAGCGCCTCGGCCTCGACATTGTTCTCGATCCACTCGCGGAAGCCTTGGCTGCTGTCGGTCAGCTCGGCGCCGGGCTCGGGGCGCTTCGCCTGGGCGCTGCCGAATAGTCCAAACCGCATGATGCCGTGCTCCTACTGTGCCGTCCCAGAAGGTAGGGGCGCGGGTCTCATATTCAAAATACTTGATTTCTATCGCAGCTATAACGGAACAGCATGAATGTGCGTGTCATTGCGAGGAGCGCAGCGACGCGGCAATCCCGAGGGCTAGGCGGCCCGAGATTGCTTCGCTACGCTCGCAATGACAGACCCCCCGCGGAGGAACCGATGCTGATCGTCGACTCGCAAATCCACATCTGGGAAAACGGCAAGATGTCGGCGCATCACCGGCAGATCCCGACCTACGACGTCGACGACGCGCTGGCCGAGATGAAAGAGGCCGGGGTCGATGCCGCGGTGCTGCATCCGCCCTCATCCTTGGGCGAGGCGGTCAATTTGCAGGCGGTCGAGGCGGTCAAGGCCCACCCCGACAAATTCTGCATCCTCGGTCATTTCGACCTCGAGGCGCCGAACAAGGAAGAGATCGTCCGCAACTGGCGCTCGCGGCCGGGGATGCTCGGTTTCCGCTTCACCTTCAATCAGCCGCACCAGAAGGCGTGGTGGACCGACGGCTCGCTGAACTGGTTTTGGGATGCCTGCGAAAAGCAGGGCTATCCGGTCGGGCTGCTCGCCGGCGGGCATATGGCCGCGTTTGGCAAGATCGCCGAGACCCACCCCGGCCTCAAGATCCATATCGATCATCTCGGCCGGCACGGCGGCGGCGCCGGCGGCACCGACGACGATGCCTGGGCCGACCTGCCGGAGATGCTCGCGCTCGCCAAGCTGCCCAATGTCGGGGTCAAGATGTCTGGCGCCCCGAGCTATTCGAGCCAGCCCTACCCGTACAAGAACATCCACGGCTACCTGCAGCAGATCTTCGACGCGTTCGGCCCCAACCGCAGCTTCTGGGGCACTGACATCACCCGCATGCCGTGCAGCTATCGCCAATGCGTGACGATGTTCACAGAGGAGCTGCCGTGGCTCCAGGGTAAGGACAAGGAGCTGGTGATGGGCCGGGCGGTGTGCGAATGGCTCGGCTGGAAGCATCCGGCGCTGGGTTGAGGATTTGGCCCTGAATTTGCGTCTCGGGCGCTGTCTGTGCGCTCAGCGGCGGATGACGAACCCGGTGAACCACGCTATGATGCCAACATCGATGGAGCCTGAGTGAGATCATGATCGGTCCGCCGGGATTACCGAAGGCAGAGCGCCGCGTGTTTTTCGTGGGCGGAATACGCGCGCAGCAGCGCCGCGATGCCTGGAAATGGGTGACCGGGCTCTATCTCGCCGGGGTGCTGGCGCATTTCAGCCACCACATGGCCTTCGACCTGCCGGCCGACGGCATCGACCCGTCGCTCGGCCAGGCGATCTTCAGCGCGCCGACCAGCCTGGCGTGGCCGGCCGATCTGATCGGAACGCTGATCGATCTCACCTGACCGCGCTGTCGATACCGGCCGTTGCGATGCGGGCTGTCGGGCACGATGAGACGGCACGGCGCTAGGCTATGGCCCACGGCTGCCTTTGTCTTGCTGGCCTTTGCCGCGCAGGCCGACGACACCCCCGCGCCTGCGCCGCCCGCGGAGGCGCATCCGGCTGAAGCCACGCCGCCGCAAGCTCAATCGCCCACCGGGCCGCAACCCACAGAGACGCAACCGGCGGAAGCGGCGGCGAACCAGATCGGGCGCTCGATCTTTGTCGTCAACGATGTTGACGGCAAATCCGGCGAGGCGGCGCCGAAGCGCATCGCGGTCGACGACGACATCGTCTTCGACGAAGACATCACCACCGGCGCCGAGGCCAAGACGGTGCTCGAGTTCCGCGACGGCTCGACCTTTGAAATAGGCCCCGACGCGGTAGCGCGGATCGATGCGTTCGTCTTCAATCCCGAGGAAAGCACCAGTCAGAAATCGGTACAGGTGTCGCGCGGCGTGTTCCGCTATGTCGGCGGCTATCTCGCCAGCAACCAGGACACCAAGATCGCCACCCCGTCTGGGTCTCTCGGCATTCGCGGCTCGGTAGCGGCGGGGATCGTCGATCCCGACATACCGGATTTTCTCTATATCGGCGACGGCGCCGCCACCTTCACCAACCAGGCCGGCAGCGCTGAGCTGCAGCCGGGCAACGCCATCGCGGTGCCTTCGCCCTCGACCCCGCCGATGGCCCCGGCGGCGATGCCGCCCGCGGTCGCCGCGCAGGCGCTCCAGGTCATCGAACGGCGCCTGCCGCCGCGCCAGGCGCTGCAAAACCGCCCGCCCCCCGACGAGGCGTGGCTGCGCCGGGCCGGCGCCGCCAATCTGGTGCCAAGCTCGGTACAGCAGCAGCACGCGGCGGCGATCGCGCGCGGCCGGCCGTTGCCGACGCCCGCCCGGCGCGGCTCGCTCGCCGGCGAACTCGGGCTGCTGGTCGAAGGCAACCGGGTCAACCTCTTCGCCGGGCGGCAGACCGTGCGCACCGCCCAGCAAACGGCGTTTCTGGCGCGCGCCGGGCGCGAGAACCCGAACGCGGCGGCAACGCTGCGCCGCTTCACCGGCGATGCGCGGGCGCTGCACGCCGTCTCGATGAGCGCAGGGACGGCGCTGGTATTGCACGGGGTCGGCCGCGCCGCGCCCTCGGCCGAGACCCTGCGCCGGGTTACCGCTGCCTCGGTGCGCGCCAACCCCGGCGCGGCGGCGCTGATCAACCGGCATGCCGGCGAAGCGTTGCAGCATCGCGAGAAAACCGGCATGGGGCGCCCGGGCGAACGCGAGCGAACCGGCGTCCGGCCCCCACCCGAACGCCGCGAGCGCGAAACCGTCCAGCCTCAGGCGCGGCCCGCCAAGCCGCTCCAGCAAGCAAAGAAGCCGCCGCCGCGGGAGCCTGCCAAGAAGCTGCCGCCAAAAAAGAGGAAGGACGAGAAAAAGGAGGAGCCGCCGCGGTAAGCCCTGGCGCTCAGCCGCCGCGCCGGCGCCCCCGCGCCCGCAGAAAGCGGTACCACACTGCGATCACCAACAGCACGCCGAGGACGCCGATCACCAGGAATGGCGACAAGCCGCCTTGCTCTTCGTCGAGCTTGCCGACCCGGACCGTCGCGCGGGCGATCTCGGTGGGGCTGTGCGCCTCGGCCATCCACAGTCCGTCGCGGTCGGCCGGGAACTCGAACTTGCCGTCTTTGTCGGTGCGGCCGGTCCGCGCCGGCTGCGCCGGCTGGCCGGGGGCATAGACGCGCACCTCGGCATCGGCCATCGGCTTGCCGTCCTGCGCCGCGAACTGCACGCTGACCTGGTGCGCGGCGAGAAAGTCGAGCGCTCCCGCCGGGGCTTGGCATGGCGCGAGCATGATGGGGGCGAGCACGGCGATAAGAAGAACAGCGCTCGCCGCGTGGCGGGAGACGCGATAAAGGACATTCGGCATCACGATCACGGAAACAGGGATCGAGCATGAAGACAACGATCTTCGGCGCCGGCGCGGTCGGCGGACACTTGGCGGCACGGCTCGGCGCAGCGGGAGCCGAGGTCGCGGCGGTGGCGCGCGGCGCCCAGCTCGCGGCCATCCAAGAACGCGGCCTTACCCTCCACATCAAGGACGAGCGCTACCACACCCGCATACGCGTGACCGACCGCCCGGAGACCTTGGGCCCGCAGGATCTCGTCATCGTCACGGTGAAATCGTCGGTGCTGCCCGAGCTGGCGCCGTCGATCGCCAAGCTGGTCGGCCCCGACACCAGCGTCGTCTTCGCGATGAACGGCATCCCGTGGTGGTATCTCTACCGTGACGGCTCGACGGCGCCGAAGCCGGATTTGTCGCGGCTCGACCCCGACGGCGCGCTGGCGCGCGAGATCGGCTGCGAGCGGGTGATCGGCTGCATGATCAACTCGGCCAACGAGGTGATCGAGCCGGGGGTGATCCGCAACTCGCCGATGACCAAGAACAAGTTCACCCTGGGCGAGCCTGACGGCGCCCTGTCACGGCGGGTGCTAGCAATATCCGCCGAGCTGGAGCGCCATGGTCTCGAA
The DNA here is from genome assembly GCA_038228485.1 of Alphaproteobacteria bacterium. Classification (GTDB taxonomy): domain Bacteria; phylum Pseudomonadota; class Alphaproteobacteria; order ATCC43930; family CGMCC-115725; genus DATARH01. The sequence continues at coordinate 837 of JBBRPG010000075.1, read as the reverse complement.
GCGCCGGTGACCGAGACGATCCGGGTCGAGATCTGGGACAAGCTGCTGCGCAATCTGTCGACCAGCCCGATCTGCGCGCTGACCGGGGAGCCTATCGCCGTCGTCGGCCGCCATCCCGAGCTGTACGAGACCAGCCGCAACCTGATGCGCGAGGGCCTTGCCGTCTGCGCCGCGCACGGCATCGACGTCGCCGACAATTTTGAGAGCTCCTACGGCACGCGCCCCAATTCGCCGCACAAATCCTCGATGCTGCAGGATTTCGAGCGCGGCCGCCCGCCCGAGATCGACGGCATCCTGACCGCGGTGCAAGCCTTCGCCCGCGCCGCGCAAGTGCCGACCCCGACTATCGACGCGGTGACGGCGCTGGTGGTCGAGAAGGCGCGCCGGATGGAGCTTTATCCTGCAGCGGAGTGGTAGGGCTCAGTCTCTGGGGGTTTTCGGGTAGCGTCTGACGACGATCCAGAAGATCGCGATGCCGGCGGCCAGCATCGGGACGCCGGCAAAGGCGAGCTCGGGGATGCCGCCGGAGCTGCCGGAGATGACGATCGCGCAGCCCCCGAGAAAGCTGAGCACGATTGAGGCAGCGACAGCCCAAAAATTTGCCGCGCTCATGGCGGGCTCGCTCCGTTGAAGAAAATCTCCAGCAATACCCTCGCCCCGTCGGCCGGGGTGCGGGCGCCGGTCATCACCTCGCGCTCGACATCGGCGAGGCGGGCGGCGATGTGCGGGGCGGCGCGGAACTGCGCGGAGAGACCGTCGCCGATCTCTGTCCATAGCGCGGCCCGGGCCTGATGGGCGCGGCGGCGGGTCCAGTCGCCGCTCGCCTCCAGCGCCGCG
>JBBRPG010000074.1:0-18209 GCA_038228485.1 Alphaproteobacteria bacterium | reverse complement strand
GAGCAACAACGACCAGAAGGTCGGGATCGACATCGTCCGCCGCGCGCTGCAGGCGCCGGTGCGGCAGATCGCCGAGAACTCGGGCACCGACGGCTCGATCATCGTCGGCAAGCTGCTCGAGAGCAAAGACACTAACTACGGCTACGACGCGCAGAAGGGCGAGTTCACCAACATGGTGCAGGCCGGCATCATCGACCCGACCAAGGTCGTGCGCCACGCCATCCAGGACGCGGCGTCGGTCGCCGGGCTCCTGATCACCACCGAAGCGATGGTCGCCGAGAAGCCGGAGCCGAAGGGCGCGCCGATGATGCCGCCGGGCGGCGGCGGCATGGGCGGCATGGACTTCTAAGCCGCTTCGACTAGCGTTTGACCAAAGGGCTGCCTGTCCGTGGCAACACGGGCAGGCAGCCTTTCTTTTTCACGCGTATTGCGAGCGAAACAAAGCAATCTCGATCCGCTGGAGGCTCCTCCGATGAGATTGCCGCGTCGCGCTACGCGCTCCTCGTAATGACGATGATTAGGGTTGCGAATGACCGACATCACCATCCGTCCCGCACGGCGTGAGGATGTGCCGGCGATTGTCGCGCTGTTGGCCGACGACCCGCTCGGGCAAGCCCGCGAGGACAATGCCGATCCGCTGCCCGACGTCTATTGGCGGGCCTTCGACGAGATCGCGGCGCAGCCGGGAAATTTCCTGCTGGTCGCCGACCGGGCGGGCGCGATTGTCGGCTGCCTTCAGCTGACGGTGATCCCCGGCCTGTCGCGGCGCGGTATGAAGCGTGGGCTGATCGAGGCGGTGCGGGTCGCCGCCGGCGAGCGCGGGCATGGCCTCGGCGAGCGACTTGTCCGCCACGCGGTCGGCCTCGCTCGCGGCGAAGGCTGCGGTCTGATCCAGCTCACCAGCGACAAGTCGCGCCCCGCCGCGCACCGCTTTTACGAGCGGCTCGGCTTTGTCGCCAGCCATGTCGGGATGAAGCTTGATCTCGATTAGTTTTCGTGGCGCACGCACCGGCGAGCTGCAACTGCACGCCGCGCCCGCGGCGTTAAACTTCTTTCGCGGTGCGCCTCGCCTTATTCTAGGATGTTTAGTTGGGAGCAAGCCGGCTATGGGGGTAGTCGGCTGGCGGTTAAAGAGGGGTGGGGAACATGCAAAAAGGCGTAGTTCGCGCGGGGGCGCGGCCAACGCGGCCGGCGGCGGCGGACAATTTCACCGGGGTGGTGTGGGCCGACATCGTCATGGTCGGCGACCAGCCGTCGCGGATGCGGGCGACCATGTACAATTTCAACCCCGGCGGCCGCACCAACTGGCACAGCCACCCGGTCGGTCAGACGCTCTATTGCACCGCCGGGATCGGCCGCATCTGCTTTAAGGGCTCGCCGCCGCAGGTGCTCGAGCCGGGCGACACGGTGATGATCCCGCCCGACACTTGGCATTGGCACGGCGCCGCGCCCGACCGCTTTTTTGCCCATCTGGCGATGATGGAGGTTGATGATGCCGGCAACGGCACCGCCTGGTTCGAGCCGGTCAGCGAACCCGATTACAACGCGCCGGCGGGGGCGGCCGACTGAGGCGAGGGTTGGTCGCTGCGTTGTCGCCCTGTTTATTCCGCCGCTTTGGCCGGAGCCTGACAGTGGCGCTGCAGCGAGGCGACGAGGGCGTCGGCTTCGGCGTCGGTGAGGTCGAAGCGGCAGACAAAGCGCGCCAAGGTCGCGCTGCGCCGGTAGAACTGGAACCCGTCGCGCTCCAGCGCGTCCATCGCGCCGGCGGGCAGTTCGAGGAAAATCTCGTTGGCCTCGACCGGCGCAACCAAGGTCACCCCGGCGATGCCGGCGATCCCGCCGGCGATCCGCGCCGCGGCCCGGTTCGACTGCGTCGCCAGCCGCAGCCACAGCTCGTTTTCGATATAGGCCATCAGCTGCGCCGAGGCGAAGCGCATCTTCGACCACCCCTGGCCGGCGCGGCGCAGCTGGATCGCCAGCCCGTCGGCGATCTCGGCCGAAAACACGACGATCGCATCGCACAGCGCGCCGCCGTTCTTGGTTACGCCGAACGACAGGATGTCGACGCCCGAGCGCCACGACAGCTCGGCCGGACTGCATTGCAGCCGCGCCAGCGCATTGGCGAAACGCGCCCCGTCCATGTGGATTTTCAGCCCGCGCGCCTTCGCGATCTCGGAAACCGCCCGCACTTCGTCGAGCCGGTAAACCGCACCGAGATCAGTGGCCTGGGTCAGGTTGACCGCCGCCGGCTGGCCGCGGTGCAGCTGGCCCGGCTGGACCGCTGCCAGCATCCGGGCAAAGGCCTCGGGGTCGATCTTGCCGCTGGCGCCCGGCACCGGCGCGAGCTTGAGCCCGCCGCCGAAAAACCCCGCCGCATTGGCCTCCGAGGTGTTGATGTGCGCCGCCTCGCTGCAATAGACGAGACCCCAGGACGGCGAGACCGCAGCCAGCGACAGCGCATTGGCGGCGGTGCCGGTGGCGACGGGAAACACCCGTACCGACGTCTCGAACAGCTCGGAAAAGCGCTCCTGTAGCTCGGTCGTCCACGCGTCGGCGCCATAGCCGAGCGCGGTCCCGGTATTGGCGCGGATCAGCGCGTCGAGGATTTCCGGCGCGGCACGGCCGGTATTGTCGCTGCGGAAATCGATCATCGAGGGCCTCGCCGCTTCGCCGTTAGTCTCGCGCCCCTCCGCGGGCAACGGCGAGGTGCTGGCGATTATGCGCCGAACGCGGCGGCAGCGTCGATGGCGTGGCACGGGCCCGCGCGATTTCCATTGCTTGCCGCAGGTTCATGGCAACGGGCTTTTTGCGCGCCATAAGGGTCAGCGCGTTATGCATGCGCAGGAGAAAGACCTCCCGCGACCTGACCTGCGCTGCTGGCGAGGGGGCCGGTTGCGGTGGCGCTGCCGCGGCGAGCCGGACCGGCTTTGCCGATGCCACAGCGGTCGCGCTCGGTGCTATGCCCAGCGCGCCGAGAATGATCGGCGCGTCCGCCAGCCGCTGGTCGGGCAGCTGGATCAGCGCCGGCTGCACCGGCTTGCCGCCGGCAAAGACCTGGCGCGGCACGACGCTGGCGAACAGTCGGTTGCGGTAAGGCGCATCGGGATCTTCCGCCACCTCGCCGGGAGCGAGCGCAAACCAAGCGACCGCCGGACCGCCGTCGCCCGGCCGGCTGAGGCCGACCCCGGCGGTGCCGAGAAACGCGGCCGTGGCGGGGCTGTAGGCGGGGACGCCGCGTGGCCCGGGCACCCAGCCCCAGCGCGCGTTGATATGGGCCCAACGTCCGTAATGGGTCGGTGCGAAGCCCCAGGACGCATCGTCGATCCAGGTCCAACCCGAGGGCGGCAGGAAACGCCAGCTGCCATAGCGGTAGGGCGTCCAATCCTCGGCCAACCCGTTCGGGTACCAGACCTCGCCGTAAGTGTCGTCGCTTTCCCACTTGCCGTTAGCGGCCAGCACCTCGGCGCCGGTGATCAAAGGCGACACATGCTTGGCGGCGGCCATCGCATCCCCCTGATCCTGGTTGCGCCACCAATCGCTGAAGGAATCGGCCGTCGCGGTCACATAGGCGCTGTCGCGGAGGCCGCCGCCAAGTTGCGCTTTGCCGCCGAGCACGGCGATCCGGGCCGGCGCAGAGGGCTCGCCGGCGGCGATGTCGTAATCGCCCGGCGCAGCCAGCCAGACGGCGCCTTGCGGCAGGTCGATCTCGACGGTATGGGCGGGGCCTTTCTTATCGAGGTGAACGCCGATGCGGCCCTGCGCCACCACGATCTGCAGAACGTCGCCATCCAGCCGCACAATTTTCAGCTCGCCGCCCTCGGCGAGCGCTATCCGATCGCCGGCGATGCGCAGTTCGGCCTGCGCCGCCTTGGCGCTGCGCAGCCCGGTGTTGACGGTTACCGGCTCGTTGACCAGCGCGCTGGACCAGTCGCCGCCCTCGGGACGGTACTGCACCGCACCGGCCACGGCGCTGACCCGGCCGACCGGCGGCGCGGGGCGTTCATCGGCACAACCGAATGCACCAAGCGCGGCCGCCCCGATCATCGCACCGAACAGTAATTCCAGACATCCCATCCGGGGAATATAGCACAATTTTATCGATGCTTAATGTTTCTCTTTTTTTGAAGAAGAAAGGTCAACCGTTCGGCGATGCATGATGGATATTAAACAACTCGTCATCGCCCAACTCTTCGCGATGGCGTGCTTCCAATTCCCGGTAGTAGCGGCGCAGGGCGAAAGCCTCGCTGAGATAACCCTGAACGCGTCTGTCCTTCGGATTGTCGACAACCGCCAAGGTCTCGGCCGCGGAGGCGATGAAATGGTCGAGTGTCTCGCGCACCGGCTGGCCGGGGGTGAGGAAATGGTCACCGCCATGTGCAACATCTCGTGCGGTCAGCTCCGCCGCGTTCTCGCGATGCAGCGCGGCGTGCGCGTCGAGCAGATCGACATGGCCGCGGTAACCGCCCTCGCCCTCGACGGCGAAGACCCGCGTCGTCGCGTCGATCGGGAATTGTCGGCACAATTCCTGAACCGGCTGATCGACCGGAACGACGGCAAAATCGCGGCGCATCAGGCTCGATACCTGAAGGTCGTGCAGCCAGCCGACATCGTGCGGGCTGTGCAGCCCGACGCCGCGCAGATGGAAGCGCCAGGTCGCGAACGAATAGCCGAACCAATGCCGCACCACGAGCACCGAAACCATAACCGCGACGGTGACGCCGAGGGTCGCGGAGAAATCGGATGTCGCCTCCAGTACCAGCAGGATCATCGTCATCGGCGCGCCGACGACCCCGGCTGCCACCGCGCCCATCCCAGCGAGGATAAAAATGGTCTCGTCTTGCGGCGCCCAGGGAAACAGGCGGTGCAGGATCGCCGCGACGGCCGTGCCGAACAGCGCACCCATGAACAGCGACGAGCTGAACATGCCGCCGCGGAAGCCGCTGCCGATCGATACCGCCGATCCAGCCATCTTGGCGACGATCAGCCCCAACAGCAGCGGCAGCTCGTAGCCGGCGGAACCGGTGGCGATCGTCGCCTCGATGCCGCCGTGGCCGCTGCCGAGAACCTGCGGAAAGAACCAGGCGATATTGCCGAGGACGAGGCCGCCCAGGGCCGGCCGCGCCCAGGTCGGCAGCTTCGCGCGCTTGGTCCACTGCTCGACAAAGGTGACGCCGAGCATCGCCCCGATCGCTAGCAAGCCGGCGGCAAGCCCGAGCGCGGCGAGTAGCAGGTAATGCGAGGCGACCAGATCGATATGGTTGGAGATGACGAAAATCGGCTCCACCCCGATGATCTCGCGGGTGACGAGGGTCGCAAAGATCGCCGCGACGACGACCGGCACCAGCGTCGTCAGGGTGTAGCTGCCGATGATCAGCTCGAAGGCATAGAACGCGCCGGCGAGCGGGGCGTTGAACGCGGCCGCGATTGCCGCGGCCGCGCCGCAGCCGACAAAGGTGCGTAGATCGCCGCGCCGCAGATGCAGATAACGGCCGATGCGCGAGGCGATGCCGGCGCCAAGCTGGGTATAGGCGGCCTCGAGCCCGACCGAGGCGCCGACCCCGGCGGACAGCACGGTGAGGCCGGTGAGCCGCAGGCTGTCGCTTAGCGACATGTGACCGCCGTGTAGCGCGTTCGCCTCGATCGCGTCGACGATGTCGCGCGGCCGCCACCGCCACATTGCATAGGCAATAACGCCATAGACCAGGCCGCCGGCACAGGGCATCAGCAAGAGCCGCCATCGCGCGATATCGACGATGCCGGACAGGCGCTGCTCCATCGGCACGCCGTAGAGCAGGTGATGAAACTCCGCGACCGCATAGCCGGTCAGCGCTACCCCGAGTGCGATCGCGGTGCCAACCGCCGCGGCGACCCCGACGAGGCCGACCTCGCCGTTGCGGATGTTGCGGTGAATGAAGAGGCGGACGCGCGCTTTGAGATAGGTGCCGGTGCTGCGGCGGTGGTGAAGTTCCTGTTCTTGGATGGTGGCCAACGCCCGCCTCGAACCGCAAAACCTTGTCGGCGAGTACGCAAACGCGCACCCGCGGGACGGTTATCCCGCGAGGCCGACACAACCAACAAAATGGGGCACCATCACGGCAGCGCAAGCGCTGGTGCGGCTCTATTTGTCGCAGCCGCGCTCATCCGTCATTGCGAGCCCCCGGGTCGGCGCTGCGCGCCGCCCGAGAACAGGATCCGCGAAGCAATCTCGTTCCGGCTTGACTCCGTACCGGCGGGAGATTGCCGCGGCGCCTTCGGCGCCTCGCAATGACGCTACGTCACCGCATCGTCGGCATGATGTATTCGGCGCCGGCGCGGATGCCGGTAGGCCAGCGCGCGGTCACGGTCTTGGTTCTGGTGTAGAACCGCACCCCCTCGGCGCCGTAGACCGCCATATCGCCGAACAGCGAGCGCTTCCACCCGCCAAAGCTGTGGAACGCCATCGGCACCGGGATCGGCACGTTTACCCCGACCATGCCGATCTGCACCCGGCTGGCGAACTCGCGGGCGGCGTCGCCGTCGCGGGTGAAGATCGCGGCGCCGTTGCCGTATTCGTGGTCGCTGACCAGCTTGGTCGCCTCGTCGAAGGTGTCGGCGCGGACCACCGACAACACCGGCCCGAAAATCTCCTCCTTGTAGATGCGCATCTCCGGCTTTACGTCGTCGAAAACGCAACCGCCGAGGAAGAACCCGTTCTCATAGCCCTGGAGCTTGAGGTCGCGTCCGTCGACGACGAGCTTCGCCCCCTCCTTCACCCCAAGATCGACATAGGAGCGCACCTTCTCGTAGTGCTGGCGCGTCACCAGCGGCCCCATTTCGGCCTCGGGGTCGGTGCCCGGGCCGATCTTGAGCGCCTGCACCCGCGGCACCAGCCGGTCCATCAGTCTGTCGCCGACCCCGCCGACCGCGACCGCGACCGACACCGCCATGCAGCGCTCGCCGGCGGCGCCGTAGGCGGCGCCCATCAGCGCGTCGGTCGCCTGGTCGAGATCGGCGTCGGGCATCACCACCATGTGGTTCTTGGCGCCGCCCAGCGCCTGCACCCGCTTACCGGCGGCCGCGGCGGTGGTGTAGATATATTCGGCGATCGCGGTCGATCCGACAAAGCTCACCGCGGCGATCCCGCGATGCTGGAGGATCGCGTCGACCGCCTCCTTGTCGCCGTTGACGACGTTGAAGACGCCCGGCGGCAACCCCGCCTCGGTCAACAGCTCGGCGATGCGGATGCCGGCCGAGGGGTCGCGCTCCGATGGCTTGAGGATGAAGGTATTGCCGGTGGCGATCGCCATCGGGAACATCCACATCGGCACCATAACCGGGAAATTGAACGGGGTGATGCCGGCGCAAACCCCCAGCGGCTGGCGCACCGACCACGAATCGATGCCCCGGCCGACCTGCTCGGTATAGTCGCCCTTGAGCAGATGCGGAATGCCGCAGGCGAACTCGACGACCTCGAGGCCGCGGGTGATCTCGCCCTGCGCGTCGGAGAACACCTTGCCGTGCTCTTCGGAGACGACCCTGGCGATGGCGTCGTGATCGCGGTTCAGCAGCTCGAGAAACTTGAAAAGGATGCGCGCGCGCGTCAGCGGCGGGGTCGCGGCCCAGCCGGGATACGCCTTGGCGGCGGACTGCACCGCGGCGTCGACCTCGCCGGGGGTGGCGAAGGCGACCCGCCGCACTTTCTCGCCGGTCGCCGGGTTGAACACGTCGCCGCCGCGTCCGCCTTTGCCCTCGACACGCTTGCCGTCGATGTAGTGATGGATGTCGGTCATGCCGATTCGCCCGCTTGGTGACTGTCACGCGGGCTTATCATAGGCCGCAGCTGGCATGGAGTCAGTGGCGCTCACGCGGTTTTGCTTTCGCCCGGCCACAGAGTATCGCAGAGTGCCCTTGCCGCGCCGTCGCGAAACCCGACGCGGCCGGGAGGCGAGATGTACGATAGCACCACGATCGTCCTCATTATGATGCTGGTGCTGCTGATCTACCTATTGCCGACCCTCGTCGCCTATGGCCGCGAGCATCGCCGGCGCGGGGATATCGCCATCGTTAACATCCTGTTGGGCTGGACCTTGATCGGCTGGTTTTTTGTCTTTTTCTGGGCCGCGCTCGGCCATGTCGAGGAAGAGCCGGTTTAGCAACGCGTCCTACCGCTCCAGCCAGACGTCTTCCATCCGCCAGGCGTTGTAGTTGCCGTTTACCGTCGCGACCTGGTTCTTCATCCACGGGTAGCGGCAGATCGCCGAGCGCGGGAAAAAGATGCTGGGCCTGGCGTCGTCCTCGACCAGCTTGCGTTCGATCTGCCAGACCAGCTGCCGGCGCTTTTCGGGGTCGGCCTCGACCGATTGCTTGCCGACCAGCTCGTCGACCTCCTTGTTGCAATAGCCGGTGTAGTTGCGTTCGGAGCCGCAGACGTAGTTCTCGTAATATTGCTGGTCGGGGTCGTCGAGACCGTTTTCGGCGACCGTCATGCCGATCGCGTAATCCTTGCGCATGACCGTCGGGTACCACTGCGCGGTGTCGATGGCGTTGAGAGTCGAGTCGATCCAGATCTCCTTGAGCTGATCGATCAGCAGCACCGCGGGATCGCGATAGGCCGGCACGTTGCGCGTGGTCATCGTCGTCGTCAGGCGCTTGTCGGGGCCGTAGCCGAGCTTTTTCATGATCTCGCGGGCTTGGGCGCGGTTTTTCGCGGTATCGGGGTCATAGCCGGGAAAGGTCTTGAGCATATCGGCCGGGACGCCCCACACACCGTCGGGCGGCGGCATCATCGCCCCGCCGATCACTCCCTGTCCGTCGCTGAGAATGTCGATAAAGGCCTTGCGGTCGAGCGCCAGGGTCATCGCCCGGCGCAATTCGGGGTTGTCGAAGGGCGGCTTGTCGCGGTTGACGATCATGTGCCGGCTGATGTTCCACGGCACGGTCTCGCACTTGATCTCGGAGGTCTGCCGCTGGATCTCCTTCATGATCGGGATCGAGATGATGCCGACGGGGGTGCGGTCGAACTGCATCGCGCCCAGCGCCAACACCCAGGTCGAAGTGTTCTTGATCACGGTGTATTCGATCGCGTCGAGATAGGGCAGGCCCGGCTTCCAGTATTCCGGGTTCTTGACAACCTTGATCGATTCGTTGGGCTTGAACTCGGCGAATTTGAACGGCCCGGTGCCGATCGGCTTGGTGCGCATGTCCTTGGGCGAGACGTGGCACGGGTAGATCGGCGACCAGCCCGACGCCAACAGCGCGATAAACGAGGGCTGCGGCCGCTTCAGCTGAAAGGTGATCCGGTAATCGCCGTCGGGCGCCACTTTGTCCAGGTTGCCGTACCAGGATTTGCGCGGGTTGACGCGCAGCTTCTCGGCACCGAGCCCCATCAGCAGATCCCAGGTGCATTTGACGTCGGCGGCGGTGAATGGCTTGCCGTCATGCCACTTGACGCCCTGGCGCAGCTTGAAGGTCAGCGCAGTCTTGCCTTCGCCCCAGTTCCACTCGCTGGCGAGGTCGGGGACGATCGTGGCGATGCTGTTCTGGGCGATGTGCTGGTCGAACATCACCAGGTTGTTGAACACCGCCATCATCGGCGCCAGCGTGATGATTGTCGATTCCTCGAGGATCGACATGCTCGCCGGGCTGTCGGCATGCGGCATCCGCAAAGTGCCGCCCTGCTTCTGGGCAAAGGCGGGCAGCGCCGCCATCAGGGCGGCCGCCGCTGCGACAAGCTGGAGCTTTCGCATGAATCCCCTCCCCAAGATTCGCGCGGCGATTTTGTTTTGGCGATGCCGCTTCGCCTAACTGAATATCATTTTAGCCTGCGGCCGGCGACGGCATAGAGAGCGACTGCCGCTGCGGTCGAGACGTTGAGGCTCGGCATCGCCGCGGTGGTCGGCAGCCGGGCGAGGTGATCGCAATGCTCGCGCACCAGCCGCCTCAGCCCATCGCCCTCGGCTCCGAGCACCAGCGCCGCGCGGGGCCCGAGATCGACCTCCGCCAGCAGATGGGGCGCCCGCTCGTCGAGCCCGCAACACCAGAACCCGGCCTCCTTCAACCGGTCGAGGGCGCGGGCGAGATTGATTTCGGCGACCAGCGGCACCAGCTCGAGCGCCCCGGACGCGGCCTTGGCCAAGGCGCCCGTCGCCGGCGGAGCGCCGTGCGCCGGGACGATTACCGCGCGCGCGCCGAACGCCGCCGCCGCACGCAGCACCGCGCCGACATTCTGCGGATCGGTGACCTGGTCCAGCACCACCAGCACCGCCCGCTCGATACCGTCTAGCGCGCGCAGCACGTCGTCGAGATCGGCGGGTTCGAGCGGCTCGACCTCAAGCGCCAGACCCTGATGGACAGCGCCCTCCGGGAGGAGCGCGGCGAAGGCGGTGCGGTCGAGCACCCGCAACGCCTCGCCGTCGCCTAGCCGCTGCGCCTGCGCACCGGCGATGAGCGTCCCGGCTTCCGCCTCCTGCCCGGCCGATACCGCGAGCTGGCGCCAGCGCCGTTCGGGATTGGCCAACGCGGCCGTCACCGGGTGACGGCCGTAGAGCCAGCGGTCGCCATGCTCCCTGTGTCGGCCTCCCGGCACCGCCCGATGCGCCGCGCGCTGCCCCGGGCCGTGTCCCGAGCCGTGCCCCGGTCCATGATTGCGTCGCTTTGCCCGCAATGACACCATCCCCTCCTGAGTCCAACAGAACCTAGCCCAGCCTGGGGAACGCCGCCATGCAGTGGAGCACCGAGCGCATCCTGACCACCCACACCGGCAGCCTGCCGCGCCCGCCCGAGCTGACCCGGATGTACGTCCGCCGCACCCGCGGCGAGGCGGTCGATGCCGACCGAATCAAGCGGCTCGGCAAAGAGGCCGTCGCGCAAATTGTCGACAAGCAAATCGCTGCCGGGGTCGATGTCGGCAATAACGGCGAGCAGCAGCGCGAGGCATTCTTCCTCTATGTGCGCCACCGCATGACCGGGTTCGGCGGCTCGTGGAAACGCTGGCCGCGCGGCGATGTCGAGCGCTACCCGATCCTCAAGGAGCAGATGACCCAGATGCTGGCGGCGCGCGAGGCGGTCGGCAATTACCAACCGCCGCGGGCGATCGGCGCGGTCGCCTATGCCGACGACACCGAATTGAAGACCGAGCTGGCCGATTTCCGCGCCACGCTCGACGCGCGCCAAAAGGTATTTGTCGAGCCGTTCTATACCGCCCCCTCGCCCGGCATCATCGTCGGGGCGATGAAGAACGAATTCTACGACACCGAGGACGCCTATCTCGCAGCCGTCGCCAAGGCGCTGCAGATCGAGTACGAGGCGATTATCCGCGCCGGTTTCCTGCTGCAGCTCGATTGCCCCGACCTCGCGCTCGAACGGCATTTGTCGTTCAACGACCGGCCGCTCGGCGACTTTCTCGGTTTCGTCGAGCGGGTGGTGGCGGCGATCAACAGCGCGATCGTCAACGTGCCGCGCGACCGGGTGCGCCTGCATGTCTGTTGGGGCAATTACGAAGGCCCGCACGACCGCGACGTGCCGCTGGAGGACATCTTTCCGCTCCTGCAGCAGGCCAATGTCGGCGGCTTCGTGCTGCCGTTCGCCAACCCGCGCCACCAGCACGAATACCGGGCGCTGGCCAAGCACCGGCTCGCCGACGACCAGATCATCGCCGCCGGGGTCATCGACGACTTGACCAATTTCGTCGAGCACCCGGATGTCGTCGCCGACCGGCTGGAGCGCGTGGCCCAGGCGGTCGGCGATCCTCACCGTGTCATGGCCGCGACCGATTGCGGCTTCGACACCTCGGCCGGAATGGGCCGGGTGCCGGAAGACGTGGTCTGGGCCAAGCTCCAGGCGATGGCCGACGGCGCCAAGATCGCCACCGACCGGCTGTTATAGTTTCGCTGGTTTAATCCCCTTGGTTTAATCCCCCTGGCCGAGGCCGAAGCAGCGGGCGAAGGCGCGAAGATCGCCTCTGGCGAAGCGCGCCGCGCAATTCGGGTAATGCTCCGGAAAGGCGCGGGCGATAAAAGCGACCTGCTGAACCGGGGGAACGCAGCCCCTGGTTCCTACATTGCGATGCAGGTCGCGGCGTAATTGCTGGGTCAGACCGAAGAGGCCGTCGCCCATCCACGATGTGGCGCAAGGATCGAGTTGTTCTCCTGCTTGGCTGGCTGAATAGATCGTGATGGCCCTGGCCTGCGGCTCGGCAAAGCCGGCCGCGACCAGCAGCGCAATAAGCGCCGGTGACGTCATTAAACACCCTGATAAAGTGATCCCCTGTGGGGCGCGCCTAGCGCCCAACCCGGCGGCGTAAATGCCCCCACACGGGGTTAATGCCGAAAGATTTTGGCATTTTTTGGGTGGGCGGCTGCGGTCGCCCCGATCCGGCGGAGATGCTCACCAAACCGTGAGCCGTCGCAACGTTCTTTGCGCCGGCTGCGTATAACCCCCATATCAAGATCAATCGGCTCCCGCTTTTATGGCGGCGCGCCGCCCCCTCAAAATAGAGGAAATTACCCCCATGACGTTTTACTCAAATGCTCCCGCCGCGATCGCGTTTGCCGCCGTTCTCGCGGTCGCAGCGCAGGGCGGGGCCCACGCACAGAGCGCTGAGCAGCTGAACGGGCAAGAGATGAACCGCCTGTCGACGGCGGTTCCGGCGCAACCCGCTCGGCCGCCGATGGCGTATGCCGCGGCGCCAGCCGGCCTCGCTCCGGCGCAGGGGGCCTATCCGCAGGCGGCGCCGGCCGCCGCATACCCGTACGCCTACCCGCAGCCTTATTACGGGTACCCCAATGCGTACTATCCCAACCCGTACTATGCCGATCCGTACGCCTATTACGGTGACGGCTACGGGTACCCCTATTACGGCGGGTACCCGGTCGGGTTTGCATTCGGCTGTTGCGGCGGCTTCCGTGGAGGCTTCCATCACAGCGGGTTCCACGGCGGCGGCTTCCACGGCGGTGGTTTCCACGGCGGCGGGGGTCGTGGCGGCGGCGGCGGCGGTCACCACCATTAGCGGCTGCGCTCGCCCGTGCGCCTGACGGCGTGGTGCCCCGAGTCGGATTCGAACTGACGACCTACCGCTTACGAAGCGGTTCATAATGGATATCCGCCGCAACGTCGTGAAACAGTGTGAACCGCCGGTAGCCTGAGGTTTTCTCCCGAAAACTCCCTCCCCGCTGTTTCCTGCCGTCTCATCCCGTGGCATACTGTTTCCCTCAAATTGCTACCCCAAAATGACCTGGGGTAGCAGGAGCGAGGGGAATGGCCAAGCTAACCGACAGGTCTCTTGACGCGCTGCGGCCACGCACCGGGCGCTACGAGATATGGGACGATGCTCGGAAGGGCTTTGGCGTCAGGGTCACGCCGCGTGGCGTAAAGAGTTCGTCTGGGTTTATCACTTCGAGGGTAAGCCGCGGCGCATGACCTTCGGCACCTATCCGCGGATATCGCTTGCCGACGCAGGCGTGAAGCTGGCGGAGGCAAAGCAACTTCTCGACCGAGGCGTCGACCCTGGCTCGCGATTAGTTTCGGAGCGAGCAGCGGAACGCAGCGCCGAGACGGTCGCGGACCTGGTCGCCATTTACCTGGAGCGATATGCCCGGCCGCGGAAGCGCAGTGCGTCGGAAGACGAGCGCATCCTGCGCAAGGATGTGCTGTCGCGTTGGGAGAACCGAAAGGCCAAGGACATCAGCAGGCGCGATGTCGTGCTGCTGCTCAACGAGATCGTCGACCGGGGCGCCCCGATCCAGGCAAACCGAACCCTTACCATCGTAAGACGCATGTTCAGGTTTGCGATTGGCCAGGCGATCGTCGAAGTCTCGCCTTGCGACGAGATCGAAAGGCCATCGGCCGAAAACCAAGGCGAGCGAGTGCTGTCGGAGGATGAAATTCGAGTTTTCTGGAAAGCGTTGGAGACCGCGCCGATGGAACCGAACGCGCGTCGAATTCTGCGGGCGATGCTGGCGACCGGGCAGCGCAAGGGCGAGCTGATAGGTCTGCCAGAGCGAGAGATCGACAAGGACTTGTGGCTGCTGCCGGCCAGCAGAGCGAAAAACCGCCGGGAGCACTTGATCCCGCTTTCACCGATCGCAATGCAAATCCTCTCGGAAGCGTCACCCAGCGAAGGCGGCTACTTGTTCCCCGCCGCGCGGACTGGACGGCCTTACCGGGGCCAGTCGATTGATCATGCGACGCGGTATCTGTTTGAGCCCCGGCCTCGGTCTAAGCGTCGTGGCCAGAAGCCTCCTGAGACAACGCGAACGGCGCCCCCACCGCTTCTCGCTGGCGTCATGCCAAAATTTACCCCGCACGATTTGCGGCGGACTGTGGCCACGCGTATGCGCGAGCTCGGCATTTCGCGGGGCGACGTGAAGATGGTTCTCAATCATACAGAGACCGACGTGACGGCCACATACGATAGGTACGACGGACTGGCCGAAAAGCGGCGCGCCCTAGTGATTTGGGGCAAACGCCTTGAGGAGATCGTGGCGGGCAAGAGTGCCGATGCCAACGTGTTCGAGCTTGCCCGAGCCTGAAACGCATGGAGCTCATCTACACCGGCCGCTTCACGGCAGATCAGATAGAGCCCGTTCTAGCCGCTGCAGCGCCCATTCCAGATGACGATGTCGAGGATGAAGATCTCGCCCTCGGCCTCGGTGCAAAGCGGCTCATGCCCCGCATGGAGGCCATCGTTCGTAGGCTGGAGGAAATCAACGGATTTGCCGAAATTCAGGTCGAGCTGAAGAAAAAGAACGCGCCGGCCGCTCATGCCAAATCGCTTCACGCAATCGAAGCGGCGGCCATCAATTTGTTGGAGGCGCTTGGTACGGGATCACGCGGAGATGTGGAGTTGATGCCTCGTCATATTTGGAATTCTTTGAGACGCAAAGCCGAGCTGCAGCCGTCGCGGATGCAATCCGGTGACTACGTACTTAGAGATGGCATTGCCAGTGTTGTCCGGATCGCCGGTTGGGCTCAAAAAGCAAAAGAGCAGGAATGGAGAAGTTCGTATAAGTCACATCGCTTGCTAGTCGAGGACCATTTGGGGGGTGATCTCATTAACAGTGTGCTCCGGGGTGTATGCCAGATCTGGACCGACATACTAGGTCGCAAGATCGCGACCTCGATAACACCGACGGGCGGACCGCTGATCCGTTTCTCGACCGCTTGCCTGCTACTAATATTAGAGCACCAGCCAAGCGCGGCGGCCATTCGCAACCGCATCCGCCGCATAGCGACTGGCACCAGCCCGAAGCCTAGAGGGCGGCGCAGGAAAGCACGCACGGTAGTGGCCGGAATATAATCTAAGGAAATCAATTCCGGCCATTTTGACCTGCCCTTCAATCGCCAGAAATAGTGAGCCTCGCGAAGCGCCATGACGCATCGGGTGGGGGTTGGCTCCGAGGATTACGAGGGCCAGGAGAAGGCGGTTTTCCAAATCGTCTCCTGGGCTGTCGAAAAGGGCGTGCACGTTCACCTGGTGGCACACGCTAGGAAAAGCGACCGCAGCGCGAGCCATGCCGTTCCCGACGCCGAGGACGTGAAGGGAACCAGCGAGATCGCGGCGAACGCCTCAAATATCCTGGCGGTTTGGCGTAATCGAAAGCCTGAAGACGAGATCAAGGCAACGGCGGAGACGGCCGACCGTGGTGATCCCGGTGCGCGGCTGAAGCTGGAGGAGCTGCTCGCCAAGCCGCCGGTAATCGTCAACGTCGCCAAACAGCGCAACGGCGACTGGGAGGGCAAATTTGGGCTTTGGTTCAGCCCTGAAACCTACCAGTACCGCAGCGCGCACGATGACCGGCATGGCCACCGGTTTGTGCAACCGCGGGACCGTGAGGCTGCGGAATGAGCGTCACCGACCACGCCGCCACCCGGCAGCAGCTCGCGGAGATGCGAAGCCGGCTCCTCGGCAACCTTGGTAAGCAGATCGAGGGTGGCGACCTCGCGCTGCTCGCCAGCGTGCAGGCCGCCATCGCGGTCATCGACGCCGAGCCCGACTGTCCGGCAGATGCCGAGCCCATGGCGCGTGCCATCGTCACCGACGTACCGGGCCAACCGGTCTGCCTAAGCCTGTACGGCTCTGATGGCCGCGTTGCGACGATCGGTCTGCCGCCTCTTCGAGCGCTTGCAATTGCGCAAGAGCTAATCGGCGCCGCGGGACGGCGGTTGCGATGACCACCGACCTGGTGCGCGAACTATCGCGGCTCGACCCCGCGCTGCGCCGCGATACCCTGCGAGCGGCGAAGGCTCAACGTCACCGGCAGATCAGAGCGGCGATCGGCCTGGTGCGTTCTGAGTTGCTGGCGGATTACAGCGACCGACAGGCCGCGCACATCATCGAGGACTTATCGCGTGTTCGGCACGTAAGCGGCCTTCCCCCGATCTTGCGGGCGGAAGTCTTGCGCATGCTGATCGGCGAAATCGGCACTCTGGCCGACATGCCGTCTTTCGAGAGAATTCGTCAACTAATTGAAGAATAAGGAAGAAAGTGGGTAATTTTAGGTGTCGAAATTACCCACGCGGCCGTTCATCCTATTCGGAAGGGAAAGGAAACCGATGATCAGTCCGGTAAAACTCACGCGCGATTTGCGTCTGATCGTAGCACCAGACGCGGAGCCGCTGACGGGCAGCCAGGCACTCGACCTTGGCAAGCGCCTTATCGAGAAGGGCGCAATCGCCGTTGCTCGCGAGGTCGTGGCATGGCCGTCACGTCAGCGCGCCGCAAGCCGACACGCCGCGTAAGGGCGTGTTTCCGCCAGACGCGCTCTGCAACGTTGGCCGCTCGCCCGTCCAGTTGATGTCACTCCAGGCATTCCAATCGGGCAAGGTGGAACCGCAGCGGTTGGAGCACTAGGCGGGTATCTGATCGGCGGACTTCATGGCGCGATAGAGGGCGCTGGGGCGGGGGCATTCGGGCGCGGCGCTCTCGACTCGTTAAAACGGGCAGGGCTAGAGCGAACCGACACGCTGCTGACGGAAGCATTGCTGAACCCCGACCTAGCGCGCACGCTGATGATGAAAGCCAGCCCCGCCAACCGCCCGATCATCGCGCAACGGCTGGGATCGCAGATCGCCGCACTGACCGCTGCGAACGCCGAGGAAACCACCAACCGCAAGAGCAACGCGGCCCCGGTGCAATTGCCGCCGCGCATGACCGTCCCTGCCCCAGCAATCATCCCGCCGAGCGCGCCGTTCGCCCTCGTGCCAATGGCTCGCTAGGTCATCTTACTAAGATTGGGGGCATAGAGGTGATTGTGCACTGAAATATTATAGCAGTGTACGCGCGTTGCATATCGTTCGAGGGCAGATTGCCTTGCGACAGGTAAGTAAAAAGAGACGCCGGCAGATTCCCGACGAAGCTATTGCTCGCGCAATTACACACCGTG
Organism: Alphaproteobacteria bacterium; assembly: GCA_038228485.1. Classification (GTDB taxonomy): domain Bacteria; phylum Pseudomonadota; class Alphaproteobacteria; order ATCC43930; family CGMCC-115725; genus DATARH01. The sequence goes on along the minus strand of JBBRPG010000074.1, from coordinate 849 downwards.
TCTAAATCGACCCCCAATTCTCTCGTAGACTGGATCAAAATCGGCTGGCCTAGCACGAAATTACGGCATGACTCGGCATAAAATCTAGCTAGAGACGATCTATCTAAAGAAGCCGCGCCAACCAGTTGCGGGGTTACCATTCCGCCGGCATAGAGCGCGATCGCGGCCAGTCGTCGAGCGGCGAGAGAACCCATACGAGGGCTACGCGATCAGGATCATGCGCGGGAATATGGATCAAGGCGCGCCTGGGTTCAACTACCTATCGATAGAGAATAACCTTGGGCGTTGCCGGCGATGCGCGAGCGGATCGCGCGGGTGGAAGCCAAACTGGAGACGCTGAGTGCCGATAACGTCACAACCCGGGATCGGGTGCATGACTTGTCAAACGAAATCCAGCGGACCATCGGCGATGAATAGCGCCACCTTCACGACATGCTCGCAGGCCGGCGCCTTTGTGAATTGTATTCAGGAGCAATTATATTGGCACTGAAGATTTAAGCAGGGGGGCATACCGTGGCGGCATTAAGGGCACCTGGTAACAGGAGTAAATCAGGCAGGGAGGCCGGCCGGTTCGCACCGGGATGCTCGGGCAATCCGAGCGGTCGACCGAAGGTGATCGCCGAAGTGCGTGACCTTGCCCGCGAATATACCACGCTCTCGCTAGAGACGCTCGCCGCGATAGCCAAGTCGGGCAAGAGCGAGTCGGCCCGTGTCGCCGCCGCAACGGCATTGCTGGATCGCGGCTATGGAAAGCCGACCCAACTAATTGGCGGAGACGGCACCGCGGACCCGATAGAGTATCGCACGCTTACGGTGGAGGAGATGCGGTTGAGGGCTGTAGCGGAGATT
>JBBRPG010000073.1:0-18293 GCA_038228485.1 Alphaproteobacteria bacterium | reverse complement strand
GTTCCATATCGGGCGTACCGCCGAGGGCTATCAGCGCGGTGGCGCCGCCGGCGGAATGGCCGAAAATGCCGATCCGCGCCGGATCGATATGGTCGTGGCCGTCCCAATTTTTGAGCATGAAATCGACGACCCGGCTCACCTGCCGCGAGCGGGCGGTGAAATTGCGGCGGGTGAAGCTATAGCTGCGGTCCTTGTAATTGTCGCCGGTATGCGTCGGCGCGACGACGACGAACCCGGCATTGGCCAGCGCCAAGGCGGTGTCGTAATGGCTGGAGGCGCCGCCCCCGGTGCCGTGCGAGATCACGATCAGCGGCAGCGATTGGCCGGCGACCGCGCCGTAGGGAGCGACATCCTGTTTGAAAACACCCAGCGTCTGCGTCGACGCCGGCGCATCGCTCGGATACCAGATGCCGAGTTCGATCGGCCGATCGTCGGGATCAGGGGCAGTCCCGTACTGGAACCCCGCCGCACCAACCGGCGAGGCGAATAGCACGGCTAGAAGAAAAATGAACGCGCGAACCATCCCCCAAGGCTAATCGAATGCCCGGGGTCGCGACAGGCTCAATAGCGCCGCAACAGCCCCACAAGCTTGCCCTGCACCTTGACCCGGTCGGGGCCGAATATCCGCGTCTCGTAGGTCTGGTTCGCGGGTTCGAGCGCGATCGAGGCGCCGCGGCGGCGCAGGCGTTTCAGCGTCACCTCGAGATTGTCGACGAGGGCGACGACGATGGCGCCGTTATCAGCGGTGTCGCAGCGCTGGATGATGACCGTGTCGCCGTCGAGGATGCCGGCATCGACCATGCTGTCGCCGGCGACTTCGAGCGCGTAGTGCTCGCCGCCGCGGCCGAGCAAGGTGGCGGGCACGCCGATGCTCGCCGATTGGTCGCGCAGCGCCTCGATCGGGGTGCCGGCGGCGATGCGGCCGTAAAGCGGCAGCTCGACGGCCTCGCTGTCCGTGGCGACCGGCGAGCCGGGGAGCGCGCCTGAGAAATCGCCGCGGATCACGGTCGGCGAGAACTTGCGCTCGGCCGAGCCGGGGGCGGCGCTTTCCTCCGGCAGCTTGACGACTTCGAGCGCGCGCGCTCGATGCGCCAGCCGGCGGATAAAGCCGCGCTCCTCCAGCCCGCTGATCAGGCGGTGGATGCCGGACTTGGAACGGAGGTTCAAGGCGTCCTTCATTTCGTCGAAGGAGGGGGAGACGCCGGTCGCGGTCAGCCTCTGATTGATGAACATCAACAGCTCGTGCTGCTTGCGCGTCAACATGGTTTCCTCCCGCTTGTGGCGGAACAAATCAACAACACCAGATGATGTTCTACTTTGGTTCTACGGCGACGTCAAGCGCAGCGGTTTGCAGGGATCAAAGGAGAGGTTCTCCTACCTGCTCGCGATGACATTAACCGCGCGGGTCAGTAGGCTAAGGGATGGCCGAGCAGCGCGTCATCGCCGAGCAGCGCATCATCATCGATACCGACCCCGGCATCGACGACGCGGTGGCGATCCTGTTGGCGCTGGGGTCGCCGGAGCTGAAGGTCGAGGGGATCGTTGCGGTCGCCGGCAATCTGCCGCTTGGCATCACCGAGCGCAACGCGCGGGCGATCTGCGAATTCGCCGGGCGGCCGGACATCCCGGTCTATGCCGGCTGCTCGCGGCCGATGACGCGCGCCCTACTTACCGCCGAGTATTTTCACGGTGCCAGCGGTCTCGGCACATGGCGCCTGCCGGAGCCAGTGGCGCCGCTCCAACCACAGCACGGCATCGACTTCACGATCGACCTGCTGCGCGCCGCGCCAGCGAAAAGCGTCACCTGGTGCGCGCTGGGGCCGTTGACCAATGTTGCGATGGCGCTGGTCAAGGCGCCCGACATCGCCGCGGGAGTTGCAGAGCTGGTGCTGATGGGTGGGGCGTCGCGGGCGCTGGGCAACACCACGCCGGCGGCGGAGTTCAACATCCATGTCGATCCGCACGCGGCGGCGATCGTGTTCGACAGCGGGATGCCGATCACGATGGTGCCGCTCGACGTAACCCATCAGGTGCGCAGCACCGCGCCGCGCATCGAGCGCATCCGCGATCTCGGCACGCCGCCGGCCGCGGCGGTGGCCGAGCTGCTCACCCCGGCCGGAGCGGGGCCTGATGCACTGCACGACCCCTGCGTTATCGCCTATCTGCTGGCGCCGGAGCTGTTCGGCGGCGCCCAGGTCAATGTCGCGGCCGAATGCGAAAGCGCGTTGACGATGGGGATGACCGTCGTCGACTGGCGCGGGGTCAGCGGCCGCCCGGCCAACGCCACCGTGCTGCATACGGTCGACGCCGATGGCGTCTATGCGCTGCTGACGGAGCGGATCGCCCGGCTTTCCTGATCTTGCTTGCGTGCGGCGGCGGTTCCGCCGTTAGAATGACCGCGCCAATTCTGACGTGGGAGGATGCACAATGGCGATTGTCGAAATGCGCACCTACCGGCTGAAGCCCGGCTCGATCCCCGAAGCGGTGAAGCGGTTCGGCGAAGCCGTCGAAGGCTCCGGCCGCAGCAAGATTTCGCCGCTCGGCGGCTTTTTTCACACTGAAGTCGGCCCGCTCAACCGGATCATCCATTGCTGGCCCTATGCGAGCCTCGACGAGCGTGACAAGAAGCGCGCCGAGGCGTCGAAGCTGCAAGGCTGGCCGCCGAAGATCCAGGAATTCATCGAGGAGATGGAGTCGAAGATCATCAACCTGGCGCCGTTTTCGCCGGCGTTGGGCGATCGCGGTCTCGGCAACATTTATGAGGTGCGCACCTACACGATGCTGCCGGGCGCGCTGCCGACCGTGACGGAGCGCTGGGCCGAGCGGATCGAAGGCCGCACCAAGCTGTCGCCTTTGGCGTTCTGCGGCTCGACCGAACTCGGCGGGCTCAACCAGTGGATCCACGTCTGGGCCTACAAGGACTCGGCCGAGCGCTTCCGCATCCGCGCCGAGGCGCAGAAGACCGGGGCTTGGCCGCCGGCCACCCGCGGCCAGTTCGTCCGCCAGGAGAACATGTTTGTGATGCCGGCGGCATTCTCGCCGTTGCATTAGCTGTGAAAGAGGCGCCGCCGCTGCTGCGCTAATCCCGCGGCGGCGGCACCAGCGTTCCCGCCGGCAGCGGCCGCGCCACGGGCGCGGGCGGCGATAGAAAGCCGAACACCGCATCGAGGCCACCGCTCGCGGCCGCCGCGACCGGCAACGGGGCGCTCGGCAATTGCTTGACCGGCATGCCTTGCGTCGCCGCCAGCATGAAGGCGCGCCACGCCGGCGCCGGCAAGCTGCCGCCGGTCACCTTGTTCATCGGCGTGTTGTCGTCGTTGCCGAGCCATACCCCGGCAACGAGGTCGGCGGTGTAGCCGATAAACCACGCATCGCGGTATTCCTGGGTCGTGCCGGTCTTGCCGGCGACCGGGCGGGGCAGCGACGCCGCCTGGCCGGTGCCGTGCGAGATGACCCCCGACAGCATCGCGTTCATCGCGCCGACCTCCTCGGCCGGCAGGACTTGCCCCGCCCCCGACCCGGAGCGGTGGTAGACGACTCGGCCGGCGCTGTCGCGGATGTGGGTGATGCCGTAGGCCAGGACGCCGCTGCCGCCGTTGGCGAACGGCGCGTAGGCCGAGACCAACTCCAACAGGTTCACCTCGTTGGTGCCGAGCGCCAGGCTCGCGTCCGGCGCTAGGTTCGAGGCGATGCCGAGCCGGCTGGCGGTTGCGACCACGCGCGGGATGCCGGCGCGCTGCGCCACCTGCACGGCCACGGTGTTGATCGATTCGGCCAGCGCCTCGGCGGCGGTGACCTCGCCGAGATAGCGGTTGGTGTAATTGTGCGGGCGCCAATTGCCGATCTGGATCGGGCCGTCGACAAAACTGTCATCCGGCCTGATCCCGGCTTCGAGCCCGGCGAGGTAGACGAACGGCTTGAACGCGGAGCCGGGCTGGCGCTGGGCCTGGGTGGCGCGATTGAACTGGCTTTCGTTGTAATCGCGGCCGCCGACCATCGCCCGCACCGCGCCGTCGGTCGCCATCGCGACCAGCGCGCCCTGGCTCACCACTGCCTTCAGCCCATGCCGGGCCAGCACTTCGGCGATAGTGCCTTCCGCAATGGTCTGCATTCGCGAGTCGAGCGTCGTGCGCACGGTAAGGTCGCGGTCGGTGGTGCCGGCAAAGTCGCGCACCTGGTCGGCAATCCAGTCGGCGAAATAGCGCGTGCCCGGCCGCGCCACCGCGACCGTGCGCAACCCGGCGCCGGCCTTCTGCGCCGCCGCGGCTTCCTGTTGCGGCACCGCGCCGGTCTCGACCATGAGGTCGAGCACTTGAGCCGCGCGCGCTGCGGCCTTCTCTTTATCGCGGGTCGGGTTGAACCGGGTCGGGGCCTTCAACAACCCGGCAACGACCGCGCTCTCGTAAAGGTTCAGCTTTGCCGCCGACTTGCCGAAATAACGGTGAGCGGCAGCGTCGACCCCATAGGTGCCGGCGCCCAGATAGACCCGGTTCAGATAGATTTCGAGGATCTGGTCCTTGGTGAAGCGATGCTCGAGCCACAGCGCCAGCAGCGTCTCGCGGATTTTGCGGCCAATGCTGCGCTCAGGCGTGAGGAAGACGTTCTTGGCGAGCTGCTGGGTGATGGTGCTGCCGCCCTGGGCGAAATGGCCGGTGCGCAGATCGGTAAACCCGGCGCGCAAGAGGCCGATCGGATCGACGCCGAAATGCTGGTAGAAGCGCCGGTCTTCGGTGGCGACGACAGCCTTCGGCAGATAGGGCGACATCTGTTTCAGGGTCAGCGGCTGGCCGAACAAATCGCCAAAGGTGGCGATGATGCTGCCGTCCCCGGCGAGAACCGTGACGCTGGGCCGCCGTTCGGCGACCGTCAGCTGATCGGTGTTGGGCAGGGTCAGGGCGAAATAGGCAAGCACGCCGCCGCCGAGAATCGCCCCCCACAGAAACAACAAAACGGCGATCTTAAAGGCGCCGGACAGAAAGCGCGAAGCGGGCCTGCGCTTAGGCGCGGGGGTCTTGAAAGACGGCTTGCGCTGCGGTCGACCGCGGCTGGGCGCGGAGCCGGAAGGACGATCATCGGGGTTCACGCGCAGAGGCCGGTCAGCCATCGCCGCTCGCCGGCCCGCTGGCCGCGGCCCTTAACGGCACCATCGCCTGTGCCCCACCACGCAAGGTACCCCGCAACGCCCCCGGCGCATTATGCCGCAAACTGTGGCGGAGATTGGACAAATTCGTGCGGCGCCAGGGCGGAACCGGTCGCCAGGCCACCCGTTCGAACAATAGGGAATTTGCCTCGCGGAGGAAGAACATGCCTGCCGATTCGCCCAAGGGCGGACTTCCTACGATCGCCCACGTCGGCCTCGCCGTGGTCGGAACAGCCTTGTTCTGCCGCTTGTTGGCGCTGCCGTTAGCGGTCGGTTGCCTCCTGTCCTTGGCCGGGGCCGCCCGATCATTCGATTCCGCCGGCCGAGCCGCACCGGAGCCGTCGCCGCCGCGAAGGCGTCCCCGGCGCGACAGCCGCGTGAACGACGCCTCGGAAGACAGCTTCCCGGCGAGTGACCCGCCGTCGTGGACGCCGGTCACGGGTCCGGGAACGCGGCATTGAGACTGCGCCGAAATCCTGCTTAGCTGCCGGCCTTCCAGCCTGGAGGGCCGATGTCCCGCGAAGCCGCTATCGCCGCCGCCGAAGCCTATTTCGACGAGGGCGGATTTGCCGCCGATCTCGCCCGCCGCGTCGCGATCCCGACCGAAAGCCAGGTCGAGGAGCGCGCCGCGCGGTACTCGGCGCCTATCTCAACGACGAGATCGCGCCAACCTTGGTGCGGCTCGGCTTTAAGAACGAAATCTTCGACAATCCGGTACGCGGCGGCCCCATCCTCATCGCCGAGCGGCGCGAGGAGGGGGCGGCGACCACGGTGCTCGGCTATGGCCACGGCGATGTGATTCGCGGGCTTGAGCCGCAATGGCGCGACGGACTGTCGCCTTGGGAGCTGACCCGGCAGGGCGACCGGCTCTACGGCCGCGGCACCGCCGACAATAAGGGCCAACATTCGGTCAACCTCGCGGCCCTCGAAACCGTGCTGAAGACGCGCGGACGGCTTGGGTTCAACGCGATCCTGCTGCTGGAGACCGGCGAGGAGATCGGCTCGCCCGGTTTGCGCGAGATTTGCCGGGAGCAGAAAGGCCGCCTCGCCGCCGATGTACTGATCGCCTCCGACGGCCCCCGCCTGGCGCCCGAGCGGCCGACGATCTTTCTCGGCGCGCGCGGAGCGATGAATTTCGACCTCGTCGTCGATCTGCGCGAGGGCGGGCATCATTCGGGCAATTGGGGCGGGCTGCTGGCCAACCCGGGCATTGTCCTGGCGCACGTGCTGGCCTCGATCAGCAGCGACAAGGGCGCGATCCAGATCAAGGAGTGGAAGCCGAGCCACATGCCGAACTCGGTGCGCATGGCGTTGGCCGACTGCACGATTGAAGGCGGCGAGGACGCGCCCGAGATCGACCCCGACTGGGGCGAGCCGGGCTTGACGCCGACGAGAAGGTGTTCGGCTGGTGCAGCTTTGAGGTATTGGCCTTCACCACCGGCAACCCCGAGAACCCGGTCAACGCGATCCCGCCGAAAGCGACCGCGACCTGTCAGATCCGGTTTGTCGTCGGCGTCGACCCGGAGGAGTTCATGCCGGCCTTGCGCCGCCATCTCGATGCGCACGGCTTTCCGATGGTGCGGGTCGAGCCGTGGAAGAAGGCCTATTTCCCGTCGACCCGGCTCGATCCCGACCACGACTGGGTGCGCTGGACCGCCGCCTCGATCGCCCACACCACCGGCAAGCGCCCGGCGATCCTGCCCAATCTCGGCGGCTCGCTGCCCAACGATATCTTCGCCAACGATCTCGGCCTGCCGACGATTTGGGTTCCGCATTCCTACGCCTCCTGCTCGCAGCATGCGCCGAACGAGCACATGCTTGCCTCCGTGGCGCGTGAGGCGCTGGCGGTGATGACCGGGATTTATTGGGATTTAGGCGAAGACGGCGTGCCGCTTAGCTGAACAGTGGAGAAGGATAAAGCGCATGCGGCTCGAAAAATTGCCGGCGGCGATGGCGAAACGTCTTGCCGAGCTGGAGTGTCCTGACTTCAACACGACACCCTGGGTCGAGGGCAAGAAGCTGTCGGAACGGCGGGTCGCGATCGTCTCCTCGGCGGGGCTGGTGGTGCGCGGCGATAAGGTGTTCCGTGGCCGCGACGCCGATTACCGGGCGATCCCGAGCACGACCGGGGCGAATGACCTGCTGTGCAGCCATATCTCGATCAATTTCGACCGCACGGGGTTCCAGGAGGACTGGAACGCCGTCTTTCCGTTCGACCGGCTCAACGAGCTCGCGGTTGAGGGGGCGATCGGGTCGGTGGCGGCGACCCATTACTCGTTCATGGGCGCGACCGACCCGGTGCAAATGGTCGAGGGTGCCAAGGAAGTCGCCGGCAGGCTTAAGGCCGACCACGTCGACGCGGTGTTGCTGACCTCTGTTTGACCGCTGTGCACGCGCGCCGTGAGCGCGCTGGCGCATTATCTCGAGGAAGAGGGCATCGCGGCGGTCGCGGTCGCGCTGATCCGTCCGCAGGCCGAACACACGCGCCCGCCACGCGCATTGTGGGTGCCGTTCGAGCTGGGCCGGCCGATCGGGCCGCCGAGCGACGCGGCGTTCCAGAAGCGCGTGATCCTGGCGGCGCTGGGGCTGCTCGCAGCGCAGAAGCAGGCGAGCCTGATCGTCGATTTCCCCGACGACGACCCGCGCGAGGCGGCAGACCCGAATTGGCGGCCGCCGGCAAGTAGCCCCCATCTCAACCCTCCCCCGCTTGCGGCGGAGGGGACCGCGCTTGCGGATGCGTTGATAGAGGAATTGCGCGCGTTGGCGCCGGCTTATGCCCAATCCTGCACGCAGCGCCTGCGCAGCACGGTCGGCTTGAGCGGTTTGCCGCCGGCGGAATGCGGCGATTACGTCGCCGCCGGGCTGCGCGGAATGGCGCCGGCAAGCCCCGTAGCGGACATGTCGCCGGCGCTGGCGCTGCGCTTCGCCATCGACGACCTCAAGGCGTTTGCGCTCGAAGCCGGCATCGCCCGCGGCAAGCCGTCAAGCAAGCAGCTCGGCGACTGGCCATGGGGCGAGACGGCGCTCGGCGGGGCGCTGCAGGTGCTGCGCCGGCAATGCCTCGCCGGCGACGACGAGCGGCTAAAGGCGGTGGCGGCGTTCTTCGTCCCGGCGCTGCGGGTGCCGCCCGAGTGACCGCACGCATCCGACGCTTGCGCCGCTAAGGGCAACGGGTATCTTCCCGCGTGAACAGGGGAGGTAGCGATGGGCCTGCGCGGGATCATTTTGGCCCTGGCGATGGGAGCGCTGTGCGCGCCCGGCGTCGAGGCGGCGAGCTTCAAATGGGCCAATGACGGCGACGCGCGGGCGCTCGACCCCTACACCTTCAACGAGACGGTGCAGAACTCGCTGCTCGCCAATATCTACGAGCGGTTGGTGCAGCACAGCCGCAAGCTCGAGCTCGAACCCGGCCTGGCGGTGAGCTGGGAGAACACCGAGCCCAGCGTCTGGCGCTTCCACCTGCGCCCCAACGTGAAATGGCAGGACGGCAGCGCGTTCACCGCCGACGACGTGGTGTTTTCGTTCGGGCGCATCCGCGGCAAGAACTCGGCGAAGCGCAGCCAGGTCGCGACGATCAAGGACGCGAACAAGATCGACGACCTGACGGTCGATTTCGTCACCAACGGCCCCGATCCGATCCTCCCCTCCGAGCTCACCGAGATGGACATCATGTCCAAGAAATGGTGCGAGGAGCACGACGTCGCCGAGAACGTCGTCCTGGGGAAGGGCGAGAATTACGCCGTCTATCACACGATGGGAACCGGCCCCTATCAGCTCGCCTCGCGCGAGCCCGACCGCAAGACAGTGCTGGAACGCAACCCGAACTGGTGGGGCAAGCCCGAAGGCAATGTCGACCGCGCCGAGTTCAACATCATTGCCAATGCCTCGACCCGGGTGGCGGCGCTGCTGTCGGGCGAGATGGACATGATCTACTCGGTGCCGCCGCAGGACGTGGATCGCATCGGCGCCAGCCCGGGCGTGCGGCTGGTCCAAGGCCCGGAGCTGCGCACGGTCTATTTGGCGATGGACCAGAACCGCGACGAGCTGTTGTTCTCCAGCATCAAGGGCAAGAACCCGCTCAAGGACGTGCGGGTGCGCCGCGCGTTCGCGCTGGCGATCGACGAAGACACAATCGCCAAGAAAGTGATGCGCGGCCAGGCGCATCCGACCTGGCTGATGTACGGACCGGGGGTCAACGGCTACGACCCGGCGCTGGACAAGCGGCCGCCGCTCGATCTCGCCAAGGCCAAGTCGTTGCTGGCGGAAGCCGGCTATCCCGACGGGTTCCAGATCCAGCTCGATTGCCCCAACGATCGCTATGTCCAGGACGAACAGATCTGCACCGCGATCTCGGCGATGCTGGCCAAGATCGGCATCAAGGTCGATGTCTATGCCCGCACCAAGGTCAAGTATTTCGCCGACGTCACCTATCCCAACTACAAGCTCAGCTTTTCGCTGAACGGTTGGACCCCGGCGACCTACGATGCGCACAACGTCTATTACACGCTGCTGTCGAGCCGCGCACCGACCGGGCGCGGGCAGGGTAATTTCGGCGGTTATTCCAACCCTAAGGTCGACGAGCTGACCGAGCAGATGGCGCACGAGCTGAACAAGGACAAGCGCCAGGGGCTGATCGACGAGGCGGCAAAGATCGTGCAGGAGGACGTTGCGACGATCCCCTTGCACCAGCAGGTCGTGGTCTGGGCGGCGCGCAACAATGTCGATCTGACCCAGCCGGCCGACAACGCGTTCTACCTGCGCTGGGTGACGGTGAAGTAGCCGGACCGCGGGCGTCTCGCCCGCATTCCAATTGTAAAAGGAGCGGCCGGGACGGCCGCGGTCCGGATCAGTACGGAGCCGTTCCGCGGACGACGGTGCGGTGCAGAACGCGGCGGTGCTTGCCCATCTCGTAATTGGCGAGCGCGCGGTGCAACAGGGCGCGGTTGTCCCAGATGATCAGATCGCCCTGGCGCCAGTGATGGGTGTAGATAAATTGTGGTTGAGTCGCGTGGGTGAGCAGCTCGGCCAGCAGCGCCCGACCTTCCTCGGCGCCGAGTCCTTCGACCCCGCCGGCGGCATGGGTGCCGATGTAGAGCGCCTTCTCACCGGTCTCGGGATGGGTGCGCACGATCGGGTGCGACACCGGCGGCCGCTCGCGCTTTTCCTCCTCAGAGGCGGGCTTACTGCCGGAGGCGAGGCGGCTCGCTTCCCAGCTGTGGATCGCACGCAATCCGGCGAGGCGCTCTTTCATGCTGTCGGGCAGTGCGCGGTAGGCGAGCACCATGTTGGCGAACTGGGTGTCGCCGCCCTCCGGCGGCAACTCGACCGCGTGCAGTATCGTCATTAGCGACGGCACCGCGTGATACGACTTGTCGGTATGCCAGAAATAATTGCCGCGGGTGTCTAGCGCATCTGTGGGGTTTCCGTCGCGGTCAAGGTTGGTCACCGAGTGGACGAGGCCGTAGCGCCCGTCGGAATGGCGAGCGACATGCTCTTCGAGCTCACCGAAATTGAGCGTGAAATTGTATTGCTGCTCTTTGGTCAGCGCTTGGCCGCGGACCACCACGATCTGGTGGTCGAGCAGCGCCTGGCGGATCTGCGCGGCGAGTTCCGCGGTCGCCGGCTGCGACAGGTCGGCGCTGAGAATCTCGATCCCGCCTGCCGGCGACAAGCGCCCGCCAAGCGTTGCTGCGGCTGGAGCCGGCGCCAGCGCGATGTCTGCGGTCATGAAGGGCGTCCTTGCCTAAAAATCGGTGCAGCGGCCGTTGACCTCCCAATCGCCGTAGCGGGTCGGTTCCAGGCCTTTGGGGCCGCCGATCTCGCGCGGCTTCGGTGAGGGCTGTTCCGGCTCCGCTTCTTCCGAATTTAACGGCGCCGGCTTGGGGATGTCCTGAGGGTTTGCTGCCATACCTGTAATATGGCAGTCCGGCGAAGCCGGCTCAACCGCCGCGTCCCATCGGAAGCGGCGGCAGGGCAGGGCAGGGCGGCGATGCCGTGACGTTCGTCTTCCCCGTGCCTCAGAAGAACCTTCAGTAATGTCTCCAGCATCGACAGCCCGCCATGTTGCTATCGACCTGATCGGCGCGGTGCTCGGCCGCGAGCGGCCGCTCGACGAGGCGATCGACGACAATCCGGCGATGGCGCAATTGTCGCAGCGCGACCGCGCCTTCGCCCGGCTCTTGGTCGCGACCGTGCTGCGGCGGCTCGGCCAAATCGACAATTTGATCGCCGGGTGCCTCGCCAGCCCGCTGCCGCCGCGCGTTGCCGGCGTTCACGATATCTTGCGGCTAGGGATCGCCCAGCTTCTGTTTCTCCACACGCCGCCGCACGCCGCGGTCGCCACCAGCGTCGATCTGGCGCAGAACCGGGGGTTTCCCGGGCATAAGGGCCTCGTGAACGCGGTGCTGCGCCGCCTCAGCGTCGAGGGTCCGAAATGGATCGAGACGCAGGACGCGCCGATGCTGAACACACCCGACTGGCTGTGGCGGTCGTGGACCGGGCATTATGGCGACGAAGCGGCGCGGGCAATCGCGACCGCGCATCTGCGCGAGGCGCCGCTCGACCTGACGGTGCGGGCGTCGGCCGGGGGATGGTGCGAGACGTTGGAGGCGACGCGGCTGCCGACCGGCACGCTGCGCCGCGCCGGCGGCGGGGCGGTGGCCAATCTGCCGGGCTACGCCGAGGGCGCGTGGTGGGTGCAGGATGCCGGCGCGGCGTTGCCGGTGCGGCTACTGGGCGATGTTGCCGGGCTGCATGTCCTCGATCTCTGCGCGGCGCCGGGCGGCAAGACGGCGCAGCTTGCCGATGCCGGCGCCCATGTCACGGCGATCGACCGCTCCGGCCGCCGCCTCGAGCGGCTGGTCGCCAATCTGAGGCGGCTCTCGCTGCCGGCCGCGACCGTCGCCGCCGATGCAGTGACCTGGCGCCCGGAACAGCCGGTCGATGCGATTCTGCTGGACGCGCCGTGCACCGCGACGGGTGCGATCCGCCGCCACCCCGACGTGCCGCATCTGAAGCGGCCGGCTGACGTCTTGCGGCTGGCGGCGATCCAGGAACGGCTGCTTCGCGCAGCGATCGATATGCTGCGGCCGGGCGGTGTGCTCGTTTACTGCACCTGCTCGCTCGAACCCGAGGAGGGGCCGCAGCAGATCGATGGGCTGCTGCGCTCGGGCGCCCCGGTCGAGCGGCAACCGATTTCGGCGGAGGATATCGACACGCCGCGCGAGTGGATCACCGAAGACGGCGATCTGCGCACGTTGCCGTTTCATTTCTCGGAGTATGACGGCATCGACGGGTTCTACGGCGCACGGCTCGTCAAGCAGGCGGAGGCAGCCTAGCGCCGCTCGCGTTTTTTCCGGCGGTATCGGCTTGGCTTGCGGCTTCATCTTTTCCTTGTTACGAAGCGAGCATGCAATCTTCCGCCGGCCAAGCCGTCCGCGGCCTCAGCAAAACAGTCGGGCTGCCGGGCGGCGCAGCGGCCTGGATGCCCGCGTGAGGTCGCTGCGGCCGCGCGCGACCCAGCCGGCCCGGCCCGGCGCAGCGCCGGCGGGCGAAGCCCCCAGCCTGCTCACCCGCTTGCGGCGGGACTCCTTGCGCGCGCTGGCGGCAGGGCCGCTTTATCGTCACACGCTGATCGGCCGCGTGCCGGCGGATTTGCGCGTACGGGTCGGCGAGCGATGGCCGGGTGACGCCAAGCACGGCGAGGCGATCCTCGGTGGCGAAATCGTGCTGGCCGGCCAGTTGGTCAAGAACCCGAGGCCGGTATGGTGTCCCCCGGAAGCCGGCAACGATTGGCTTGCCGCGTGGCACGGGTTCTCGTGGGTCGCCGATTTGCTGAGCGTCGGCGGCGGGGCACGCGACGCGGTGCGAGCGCTGGTGCAAAGCTGGCTGACCGACAATACCGGCTGGCATCCGATCGCCTGGCGCACTGACGTGCTGGCCAACCGCATCTTCACCTGGATCGTCCATTTCGATGAGATCGCCAGCCGCGAGGCCGATCGGCTGTTGCGCCGGGCGATGCTGGTCAGCCTCGGCAGCCAGTTGCGGCACCTTGGCCGGACCGCTGGCTGGGAGCTGGCCGGGCCATCGCGGCTGCGTGCCTTGAAGGGGCTGATCGGCGGTCTCGTCGCGTTCGGCGGGTCGGAGAAGCAGCTCTCGCGTATGCTGCGCGCGGTCGAGCGCGAGCTGCCGGGCCAAATTCTGGCCGATGGCGGGCATCGCTCGCGCAACCCATCGGTGCAACTTGACGTGCTGCGCGACCTTGTCGACATGCGCGCGGCGCTGCGGGGCGGCCATATCGAGATTCCCGGCGCGCTGCAGGAAGCGATCGACCGGATGGCGCCGATGCTGCGTTTTTTCCGCCACGGCGACCGCAAGCTGGCGCTGTTCAACCACTCGATCGAGGAGGACGGCATCCTCGTCGACCTCGTGCTGACCCGCTCGGAGACCAAAGGCAGGGCGCCGGCGCAGGCGCCGCAAACCGGGTTCCAGCGTATGCAGGGCGGTCACAGCCTGGTGCTGGTCGATGCCGGCAGGCCGCCGCCCGCCGGTTTCGACGATCACGCCTATGCCGGGTTGATGTCGTTCGAGATGAGCCACGGACGCGAGCGCATCATCGTCAATTGCGGCGGCTATCGCGGGACGCAGCGCGCTTGGCGGCAGGTCGCGCGCGCCAGCGCCGCGCACTCGGTGCTGGTCGTCGCCGACACCAATGCGATCGAGATCAACGACGACGGCACGCTTGGCCGCGCGCCGCCGACCATCCGCTGCGAGCGCGCCGAGGAAGATGGGCACCAGTGGATCGCGGTCAGCCATGACGGCTACCGCCAGCGCTTCGGCCTCAATTACGCGCGCGAACTGTACCTGTCGGCCGAAGGCGACGATCTGCGGGGCGAAGACAAGCTCACCGGCCGGTCGGGTCTCAATTTTGTCCTCCGGTTCCACCTGCATCCGTCGGTTCAGGCGACCCTGGTGCAGGACGGCAGCGCGGCGCTGCTGCGGCTGCCGAGCGGGATTGCCTGGCGGCTGCGCGCGATGGGCGCCGAGATGAACCTTGCCGAGAGCATCTATCTCGGTTCGGGCGAGATGCGGCCGACGCAGCAAATCGTGTTGAGCGGCACCACTGGCCCCAATGGAGCGTCGGTGCGGTGGGCGATCCGCCGCGAGGGCAGGGCACCGGGCGAGCTGTGATCCTCACAGCTTTCCCAATTCCTTGGCCGGACTGGACCGGGTCATCCACGAATTGTTCCGGGCTCGTGGATCCCCGGGCCGAGCTCGGGTGACGCGAGTTCTTTTAAATCTCGTTGTTCTGACAAGATGGGTTCTGTGACCCTGACCGCGCTGGTGGTGGTTGCCACTTTCGTCGCGTCCTGCATGGGCACGCGAGCGCTCGTCGCGCTGCTGGAGCGCGCGGAGGTGCGCGACCTGCCGAACGAGCGCTCCTCGCACGCGGCCCCGACTCCACGCGGTGGCGGCATCGCGGTGGTCGCGGCGATCGCTGCCGCCTGGGCCGTGTTCTGCGCCGCCGGGGTACTTGCGCCTGCGAGCCTGATGGCGACGGTCGGGATGGTGGGTTTGACGGCGGTGTCGTGGGTTGACGATCTGCGCGGTTTGCCGGCGGCGCTGCGCCTGCTGACCCAATTCGCCGCGGTAACGGCGGGCATGTGGATGCTGCCTGGGGGGCCGGTCTTTCAAGGCTGGCTGCCCCCAGGGCTGGATGCAGTCGCCAGCGCCCTTATCTGGGTGTGGTTCGTCAATCTATTCAACTTCATGGACGGGATCGACGGCATCGCCGGCAGCGAGGCGGCGGCGATCGGCATCGGGCTGGTCGTGATTGCCGGTTTCGGTATCGGCCGCGATCCTGGCATCGCCGCGCTTGGCGCGGCAATCGCCGCGGCTGCGCTCGGCTTTCTGGTATGGAATTGGGCGCCGGCAAAAATTTTCCTCGGCGATGCCGGCAGCGTGCCGCTCGGCTATGTGCTGGGGTTTCTGCTGCTCGAGCTGGCGGTACGTGGCTGGTGGAAGGCGGCGCTGATCCTGCCGCTCTATTTTCTCGCCGATGCGAGCCTGACCCTGTTGCGCCGCCTGCTGCACGGCGCGCGGGTGTGGCAGGCGCATCGCGAGCATTTCTATCAGCGCGCCGTACAGCGCGGCCTCGGCCATGATGCGGTGGTGCTGCGGGTAATCGCCGCCGACGCCATCCTGATCGGGTGCGCCTGGGCGGCGGAAAACGGTTGGGGATTCGCCGCGCTCGGAGTTGCGACGCTGACCGTCGTGCTGCTTCTCGTGGAGCTGGGCCGCAGCCGGCGCCGTGCTTGAAGCAGTGCGAGCGTCGCCCTATACCCGCCGTATCGAACCGTAAGGGGCAAGCCGTGAGGGAGCGATCCATGACCTTCGCGCCGCGCCCGGTGCGCCGGGCGCTGATCTCGGTCAGTGACAAGGCTGGGCTAGTGCCGTTTGCCAAAGCGCTGGCGGAGCACGGCGTCGCCCTGGTCTCGACCGGCGGAACCGCGAAGACCCTCTCGGATGCGGGGCTGACGGTGACCGAGGTGGCCGAGGTCACCGATTTCCCCGAGATGCTCGACGGAAGGGTCAAAACGCTGCATCCGGCGATCCATGGCGGGCTGCTGGCGCGGCGCGACCGGCCGGATCACCTCGCGGCGCTGGCGGAGAAGGGCATCGGCGAGTTCGACTTGCTGGTCTGCAACCTCTATCCGTTCGCGGCGACTGTGGCCTCCGGGGCGGGGCGCGAGGATTGCGTCGAGAACATCGACATCGGCGGGGTGGCGCTGATCCGCGCCGCGGCGAAGAACCACGCGTTCGTCGCCGTCGTCACCGATCCGGCGGACTGTGACGCGGTGCTGACCGAGATGGGTCATGGCGGCGCCATCGGCGACGATCTACGGCGCAAGCTGGCGGCGAAGGCGTTCGCGCTGACCGCCGCCTACGACGCGGCGATCTCCGGCTGGATGGGGCGCGAGGAGGGGATCGAATTCCCCGAGACCGTCACGCTGGCGGGACGGCTGGTCGAAGTCACCCGCTATGGCGAGAACCCACATCAGGCCGGCGCGCTCTACCGCACCGACGAGCGGCGCCCGGGTGTCGCGAGCTCACGGCTGCTGCAGGGCAAGGAGATGTCCTACAACAACTACGCCGACACCGACGCCGCGTTCGAGCTGGCTGCGGAATTCACCGAACCGGCGGTGGTCATCGTCAAGCACGCCAATCCGTGCGGCGTGGCGACCGGTGTCGGCCTGCGCGTGGCGTGGGATCGGGCTTTGGCCTGCGATCCGGTCAGCGCCTTTGGCGGGATCGTCGCGGTCAACCGCACGCTCGATGCCGCGACCGCCGAGGAAATCGCCAAGCTGTTTGTCGAGGTGGTCATTGCACCCGGCATCGACGCGGCGGCGGTGGCGCTGTTCGCGCGCAAGGGGGCGCTGCGGCTGCTCGCGGCTGGCGGGATGCCGGATGCGGCGGCGCCTGGCATGACTTTTCGGTCGCTTGCCGGCGGGTTTCTAGTGCAGGGGCGCGATCGTGCGGTGGCGGTGTCGAACGATCTCAAGACCGTCACCAAGCGTGCACCCAATGCGGTCGAGATCGCCGACCTGATCTTCGCCGACACGGTGGCGAAGCATGTAAAATCGAACGCCATCGTCTTTGCCAAAGACGGCGCCACGGTCGGTATCGGCGCCGGGCAGCCGAGCCGGGTCGACAGCGTCAAGATCGCGGTCGCCAAGGCCGGCGACATGCAAAAGGCCGCGGGTCTAGCGGAATCGCCGACGCGCGGCTCAGTTCTGGCGTCGGACGCGTTCTTTCCGTTCGCCGACGGGATCGAGGCGGCGATCGCTGCCGGGGTCACCGCCGTCATCCAGCCGGGCGGCTCGCGCCGCGATGACGAGGTCATCGCCGCTGCCGACAAGGCCGGCATCGCCATGGTGTTCAGCGGGACAAGGCATTTTAGGCACTGAATTTGCCCATCTCGGCCTGCGCCGGCGCGGAGATAGCTATTTCAGGGAGTTGATGTACGCCGCCAGCGCTTCGAGCTGCTGATCGTTGAGCCGTATCGGGACCATGTTGGGGCTGTGCCGCAGCGCGTGCTGGACCTTATGCGCGTCCCAGTTTTTCGCGCTCGCCATCTTGTGGAAGGCGGGCGCCGACTCGGTGCCGAAAAGGTGGCACGAGGCGCAAATCCTGTCGGAAAGCTGCTTGCCTGGCTGGACGGCCGGGTCGGCGGCCGGCGAGCAGGTTTCGCCCTGATGCTGTTCCGCCCAGCGCTTGCATTCACGCGGATAGACCAGCGCCAGATAGCGGCGCACCTGGCGGTCGCGGCCTTCGGGATAGGTCTTGAGTTCGTCGATCGCGCTATGAAGCGCCTGTTGTTCGTTCGGCGTCAACTCGGCGACGACCGCGCTTTGTTGGGTCAGGCCATGGACCGATTGCAGGTATTTGTAATCGTCCGCGGTCAGACCATCCGCCTTGGCGCCGCCCGATGCAATCAACAGAACGGCGGCTATTATTGCGGCGAGTTTCATCGAACGTGTTTCTCTCAAGCCATTTCGTCGTCGATCGGCCATGCGGGCCGTGGCACCCGGTCGTAAAGCTCGGGCGTATAGATTTCCGAGCACAGGGCGCCGGTATCCACCAGGATCACCTCGCGCGCGATCGGCTCGAACGCGGCGCGGAAATGCTGCATCGACTTGACCGCGACCGTCGGATAGCGGGTCGGATCGATGCCCAATGAGGTGAACTGGCCGAGATCGGTCGCCTGGCCGTTGTTCGAGATCAGCACGATGTCGATGCCGCCAACGCGCAACACCAGCGACGGCCCGTAACTGCGCTCGACCCCGCCGCCCATCGGGCCGTAGGCGACGAACCTGCCGTTGCTCAGGCAGGTGATCTCGCCGGTCAGGGTCAGCGGTCCGCCGCCGCGGTTGGGGTCGGTCTTGCCGCCGAGTGTCAGAGTAGCCGGGCCAATGCCCAAGGCCATGCCCGCGGCGACTGCCTCGGGGTCATAGATCGCGTGGAACGCGACTCCCTCGACCTGGGCATCGACCAGGCCCTTGAGGAACGCGGTCGCGTCGCCGTAACCGCCGCCGCCGGGATTGTCGGTGTAATCGGCGATGACGAGCGGCTGATCGCCGCGTTTGCCCTCGCC
>JBBRPG010000072.1:0-18645 GCA_038228485.1 Alphaproteobacteria bacterium | reverse complement strand
GCGCGGACGACGATTCCGACCGTTCGACCACCCGAATTCTCCTCGCCGTTGACCGGCCATGCGCGGGTTAAATGAGCAGCCCCGGCACGGCGGCGCAAGCAAAACCGCCGCCCGTCATGGCTGCCGCGCGCCGTGTCCCTACGGTCGCAAATGGTTCCGCTCCCGGTGCTCGGCAAGATCGATAGCTGCCGAGCCGCCGCGAACCGCCTGACAAAGGCACACGCATTCGGTTAGTTTGGTAGCCGGGGATGGGACGGACCGCGGCCCCGAATAACGCCCGCGGCGGTACAGGGAGCGGTATTCGGGAATTCATGCAGGCACTCCGCAGAATTCTGATCGTCGATGACGATGCGGCGCTGCGCCAGTCGCTGGCCGAGCAGTTGGAGCGCCATGCCGAATTTTCCAGCGCCGAATGCGAGACCGCTGCGACGGCGCTCGAAACCATCGGCCGCGAGCGGTTCGACGCGATTTTGCTCGATGTCGGGCTGCCCGACATGGACGGCCGCGATCTGTGCCGGGCGATGCGCCAGGCCGGGGTCACCGCGCCGATCGTGATGCTGACCGCCGCCGATAGCGAGGGCGACACGGTGCAGGGGCTCGACGCCGGCGCCGACGACTATGTCACCAAACCCTTTCGCCTGAATGTTCTGCTAGCGCGGCTGCGGGCGCATCTGCGCCAGAGCGAGCATCGCGACGACGCGGTGTTCGCGATCGGCCCCTATACATTTCAGCCCGGCGCCAAGCTGATGACCGATCCCAGCCGGCGCAAAAAGGTACGGCTCACCGAAAAGGAAACCGCGATCCTTAGATATCTATATCATGCGGGCAACCGGGCGATCGGGCGCGCGACTCTGCTCGGCGAGGTATGGGGTTATAACGCCGGGGTGACGACGCACACGCTCGAAACCCACGTCTACCGGCTGCGCCAAAAGATCGAGCGCGACCCGGCGAACGCCGAGATCCTGATCACCGAGCCGGGCGGATACCGGCTGTTGCCGTGAGCGGCGGCGCGCCCTCGCCATCCGCCGATCTCATCATCGTCAGCGCCGCCGACAGCGGTTATTTCCCGCTGTTGCGCGATGCGGTGCTGTCGGTGCGGGCGCTCAATGGGCATGTTTCGCTCGGGGTGCTCGATCTCGGCCTTGCGCCGGAGCAGCTGGCCTGGCTCGGTGGGCAGGCGGTGCAAATGGTGCGGCCGGGCTGGGACGTCGCGTTTCCCGGCCGCGACCGCCTGCCGGACACCTTCAAGGCCCAGGTGGCGCGGCCGTTTCTGCCGCGCCACTTTCCCGGCTACGAGATGTATTTCTGGCTCGACGCCGACGCCTGGCTGCAGGAATGGCGGCCCGTCGAGCTGTATTGCCGCGCCGCCGGCAGGAGAAAGCTGGCGATCGCGCTCGAACTCGACCGGGCTTACAAGCGCCACTACAAGCGGCCAAAGCTGTTCGGCATGAATTTGGCGTGGAAGACCTACCGCGAGGCGTTCGGGTGGCGGGCGGCGGACCGGCTGGGCCGCAACCCCACCGCCAATGTCGGGGTCTTTGCGCTGCACCGCGAGGCGCCGCACTGGGACGCCTGGGCGCGGCGGATGACCCAGGTGCTGCAGCGCACCCGATTTTTCTATGCCGAGCAGATCGCGCTCAACTACGCGATCTTCGGCGACGGCTTGCCCGCCAATTTCCTGCCGGCTTATTGCAACTGGGCGGTCGGGGACGCGCTGCCGGCTTTCGATTCGGCGCGCGGCCTGTTTGTCGAACCCTACGCGCCGCATGAGACGATCGGTGTGATGCATTTGGCCGGGCCTGACCAGAAATCCGGCGTTTTTCGGCTGGATCGGCTCGACGGCGGGACGGTCGAGACCTCGCTGCGCTATGGCGAAAGCCGGGCGGTGTGCGGCGCGGCCTTTAGCGTTTCGCCGGCAGCGCCAGCAGGTTGAGCGCATCGCCCGCGCAAGGCCCGGTTCCGGCGCGGTAATCGATCATCGTGGCCGGAAGCGCGCCGTGATGGTGCAGCACCGCGACGATGCCGTAACCGGTTTGCTCCAGCAGCCCGGCGATGCGCTCGCGGTCGCCGGCAGCCTCATGCCCGGATTCGAATATAAGAGCCGGCCGGAAATCTGCCAGCGTGCGGATCCCCCCCGCCAACACCGCGGCCTCGTGTCCCTCGACATCGATCTTGACCAGGTCGACGCGGTCTACCGCGGTTTCCGCGACAAGTGAGTCGAGGCTGCGAAGCGGCACCGCGATGCCGCTATCCGCAAGCCGGGATTGGCCGGAATCCTGGGGGTTGACCGAAAGGTGGCCGGCGCCGTCGGCATCCGAGAGCGCGACCTCAAATATTTGCGCGTGACCGAGGTTGTTGATTTGAAACGTCGCGGTCAGCGCTGCCGCAGCCGTGGGATTGGGCTCGCAACAAATAACCCGCCCGCCGGCGCCGACGGTTTTGGCCAGCGGCACCACCCATTCCCCGAGATTCGCCCCAATATCGATAGCTACGCCCCCTGCCGGCGCAAAGGCGAGGGCCGACTGCGGCATATCGAAACCATAAAACAGCAGGTGCTCGCCGCGTGCTTCGAGAGGGGCGGGGACAAAGACCAGTTCGCCTTTGTCGGTCAGCGCATAAGCGCCCGGCCAATCGCGGCGCAGCGCGGCGACCAGCGCGGCCTTGCGCTGCCGCCGCAGCAGATGGGACAGGCGTGATCCGGACTGCGCCGCGCGGCGAAAGCGGTAGAGCCGCTTCAACAGTTCGGGCAGGTCGTCCCCGCGGGTCATCATGGCTTGTCGAACAGGGGGGCCGCCGGCCGCACCCGGCCGCGGCGCTTGTCGAGGCTTTTGCGCCAGCGCGCGAGATGGCGGTGACGGTGCCTCCAAGCGGCGTCGCGGATCACCGCCAGCGCCTCGGGCGCGGCGGCAAACGGTGCGATGTCGTCAATTCCCTGCGGCTGCAGCGCCGGGTCGTAGACAATCGCCATGCCCGAGCTGGTGCCCAGCATCAACTGATGTTTCAGCCCGGTCTCGGCGGCGATCCGTTCGATCGCCGGGGTCAGCGCGAAATTCGCCGCATCGTGAAACAGGTAAACGCATCCGGTCGCCGCCACCTCCCGCACCGCGCGGAAATCGAGCGGCACCTGCTCGACCGAGTGGTAGCCGTCGATAAAGGCGAACTCGACCGGGGGCAGCAGCGCCTCGCGCACGATCGTCGAAACATCTTCGGGCGAGCGCCCGGCGACCACCCGCACGTCGAGGGCCTCGTCGGCCGCGACCTGGTTGGTGAAGCGGATGCCGTCCTGGGCGTGACGGTCGGACCCGGCGTCGATGGCCAGCACGCTGCCGCCTGGGTTCGCCAAGGCCAGCGCCAAGGTGCTCCAGCCGAGCGAATTGCCGATAACGAACATCGACCGCGGATGAAACCGGGCGAACAGGCATTCCAGAAAATAGATTTCCTGCAGCGCGATCCCGAGGCCGTCGGTCAGGCTTTCGCCGTCCTTGATGAACCAGGTGAACGGCGCATGCGGGAAATCGCCGAAATGGCTGGGGTTGAGCCCGGTGGCGATGCGGATGCCGCGGCTTTCGTAGAGCGAGACCAGGCGGGGAAGAATCGGCATGTGGATCAGCCGCCGCGCCCATCGCCGTGGTAGCCGCGCGCGATATAGAGGATATAGCGCTGGCCGCCGCCGGGGCCGGTCATAGTCTCGATCGTCTCGAGCGGCGTCAGCGCGTCGAATTGGGGGCGCATGTACTCGGCGAGGCCATGCTCGGTGACCGCCAGGAAATCCTCGCCGCGATGGGATTTCAGGTTGTTTTCCAGGCGCCACTGATCGGTGATGCCGGGGATCACATTCCATTCCACCGCGTCGAACGGGTGCGGGCGCACATAATAGATCAGCGCCGCCAGCAGTTCGCGGTCGTCGGCCATCAGCCGCAGGCCGGGGTGCTCGGCTAGCGCCTTGCCGACCGCATCGCCCAGCGTATGCCAGCCGCGCAGCCGATGCAGCGGATCGTACTTGGCCGGCATCGCGACCCCGGCGACCCCCTCGCTGGCGGCGAAAACGAACAGGATCGCGGCGAGGTTCAGCGCGATCGACAGCATAAGCAGACGCCGCCAGCCTTGCGCCAGCAGGGTGCCGACCACCAGCACGGTGGCCGAGACATAGGCCGGCGCCGCCCAGTTTGGCTGTGCCCGCGACAAAAAGCTGAGAACGACGACGAGCAGCAGGGTCGGCAGCGTGAAGATCGCCAAAAGGCGTGTTTCGGTCCCGTCGAGCCGGCTCGGGCGCAGGCAGAGCGCGGCCAGCCAGCCGCAGAAGATCGGGCCGAACACCAGAAACTGCGAAATCACGAACTCGGCAAGCGCTTGCGGGTGGAACAGCGCGCCTTTCAGCTCGGCGTTGTCGCGGACGTGCAGGTAGCTGGCAAACCCGTGGCTCCAGTTCCACCACAGGTTCGGCAGATAAAACAACGCCGCCACCCCCACCGCCAGCAACAGGCCGGGCAGATGCCGCCGCTCGCCGCGCACCAGCATGACAAAGAGAAAGGCCGAGATCAGCCAATAGGCCATCGCATATTTGGCGAGCATCCCCAGACCCACGGCGATGCCCGTCGCGATCCACCAGCGCATGCCGCTCTCGTCCCGGGCGCGGATAAAGGCATAGAGCGCCGCTGCCCAGCACGGCATCAGCACTGCATCGGTCGAAATCAGAAAGGCCGACAGCGATACGCCGGGCAGGGACGCATAGGCCAATGCCGCCCAAAACCCCGCTCGCCGACCGTAAAGCCGCGCGCCGATGCCGTAAACGAACCCGGCGGCAGCCGCGTGCAGCAGCGGCGCCGACAGGCGGATCGCGAACTCGCTGTCGCCGAACAGCGCCGTCGTCAGCGCGATCAGCCAGGCGACCAGCGGTGGCTTCGAGTAGTAGCCGAACGCCAGATGCTGCGCCCAGAACCAGTATTGCGCCTCGTCGGGGTAGAGGTCGGCCGACTGGACCGCCAGCCATGCCAGCCGCGCGGCGGTGAGGGCCACGACCGCCGCGCACGCCATCGCCGCGTAAACCGGCGTCCGGGTTGGCTGCTCTGTCCCGGCGTCTCGCAGGATAGCGGCAGAGGTATCGTTCATCGCCGCTTTTGCCGGAACCCGTTGCGCCGGGGGCAGCATAGGCGAAACCGGCGGGCTTCGCGACGCCGCCACGATTTTTGCCGGTAACGGGGGATTGAACGACCACAGCCGTTCGTTCGGGATTTAGGGCTTCTTGTCGCCGGACCAATTGGCTAGCTTGTCGCCCACACAGTCGAACGGGAGGAAATAAATGCGCAAGATGACATTCGCTGCGGTCGCGGCGGTTGCGGTCACGCTGGCCTGGGGCCAGGCTCAGGCGGCGGATATATATAAAGGCACGCTCAGCGGCGGCGCCGAGGTTCCGCCGGTTCAGAGCAAGGGCAGCGGCTCGGCCACGGTCAATTTCGACCCGGCCAGCAAACAGGTCAGCTACAACGTCACCTATACGGGGCTCAGCGGGCCGGCGACTGCGGCGCATATCCATTGCGGCGCCGCGGCCGGCGCCAACGCCGGCGTCGCCGTCAAGTTCGACAAGGCGGATAGCCCGATCACCGGCTCGGCCACCTTGACCGATGCCCAGGTCGCCGATTTGACCTCGGGCAAGTGCTACGTCAACGTTCATACCGACGCCAACAAGGGCGGCGAAATCCGCGCGCAGCTGGCGAAGTAGTAATTTAACGAAATAGTCCGGGCGAAACCGGGCCGGCCTGCGGCGCTCAGCCGCGGGACCGGCCTGGGACGCCGGCCGGGAACGACCGAACCGGCTGCGGACAGGCGGCGTTGTCGAGCTTTGGCGGGCTGACCCGCGCAGCAACAGCTGGGCGGTCAGGCCGCACGACCCCGCGACCAGGCAGCCGTTCAGCGCCTCCATCGTGGTGTCGCGAAAGATCGCGCGGATGACCACGCCGCCGCGGCTCCAGATGCGCTCGGCTGCGGCCTGATAGCCGCCCCACGGGCCGGGGCGGATGCCGCACATCAGATCCGGCGGACCGTAGCTTTCTTCCAGACCCTCGAGCACGCAGCGAAACGCCGCCGGCGTCACGCCGTGGCGTGGGCGCTCGAGCTGGATGCGCTTCAGCGCCCGGGTGGCCTTGTCCATCTGGTAATAGGCGATCAGACCCACGCCGCCGACCGGGAAATTGCGCACCACCAGCGGGGCATAGCTGTCGCCGAAATCGATCGGCTGCGGCAGCACCGTGGCGCGGTTGCCGAAATGCTTGAGCACATCGGTCGCGGGCTCGCCCCATGAGGTTCCGGCCAAGGCGTCGTCGAGCCCCTGACTGTGCGCCGGATGACCCAGCAGCAGCGCCAGCAGCGCCAGGGCGATCAGCCGCATGGTTCAGAACTGCAGCGGCAGCGTTCGCACCGCGGCGCCGAACCAGGCTTGCGGCAGCGACGGCGTCTCGCCGTCCTGGCGCTCGCGCCGCTGCACGCAATCCTTGGTCTCGCCGAACAACGCCGACCAGGTGGCCGCGTGCGGCAGGGCGCCGAGCAGGCAGGCATCGAACACCGTATAAATGCGGTCGGCGGTACAACCAAAAGACGAGCGGTCGGCGCGCGCCGCGGTCAGGACGATCCGGTTGGGCGCGGTCATCGCTCCCTTGGCGAATGAGCCGCTGTAGCAGCCTGAAACGACCACGACTGTCGGCGCTCCGGCGCAGCCGGCCGCCAGCGCGCGGGCGAGCGCGTCGGGCCGCAGGATCTCGTCCTCACGCGACAGGTAGATGCCCTGGCCACGGCCCCCATGCGAGGTGATGAAGACGAAGCAGCCCTCGCCCGGGTGCGCGCGCAGCCCGGCGATCCGTCCCAAGACCTGCGCCCGAGTGGCCGGCTCGACCGCCGGGTCGTTCGGCCCGGCGCTGGCGCTCAGCCGATGGATGCCCGGCGCCGCGACCCCGTGCTCGCCGAGCCAACGGTCAACCGCGCGGACGGCGTTGTCGAAAACCGGCTGGGCGTTGTCGCCGGCGACCAGCACGGCCTGCCAGCGTTCGGCCGCCGCAGCGCCCGGCACAGCCCCTGGCGCAACCAGCGCGAGGACCAGGCAGATCGCGGCGAGGAGGCGCGGCAGCAAGGGCGGCATCGGGGGCCATGACATTACAAAACGCCCCGCAATGTGGCACTGTTTCGGCCGCTTCGTCCAATAGGACGACACCGGACAGGAGGTCGAAAATGTTCGATGCCGACCGCGTCAAGGCCCTCAGCCGCCCGCCCGGGCTGCCGTTCCGCATCGGCAAGATCGGGCATATCGTCGTCAATGTGCGCGACGTCGCAAAATCGGCCGAGTTCTATACCCAGATGCTCGGCTTCCAGATTTCGGACGTCTATCCCCGAGGAGATGGTGCCGGGCGGGATGGTGTTCCTGCGCTGCAACACCGACCATCACGGCATCGCGCTGGTCGGCTCGGCGAGCGAGCCGGCGCCCAATATCGAGCTCAACCACATCGCCTTCGAGGTGCCGAGCCTCGATGATGTGATCCGCGCCCGCGACCATCTGCGCCGGCACCAGGTGCCGATCGATTTCGAGGGACGGCGGCGCGCCGGGTGCCAGATCGCGGTCGAGTTCCGCGACCCCGACAACCACCGTCTCGAAATCTACGGGGGCATCGACCAAATCGGCAGCGACGGCGCGGCGCGGCCGCAGGCCGAATGGAACGGCAAGCCCAGCTTCGCCGAGGCTATCGCCGCGCCGGTGGCCGGACAGGATTTGTCGCTGCGCGACCCGGCGCTGCTGATGCGGTGACGGACTCGACCTTCAACAGGTCGCGAATCTCGGTCAGCAGCTCTTCGGATCTGGTCGGGCCGGCCGGGGCGGCGGCAGCGGGGCCGATGTCGAACTTGAACCGGTTGATCTGTTTGATCAGCAGAAACACGGCAAAGGCGACGATCGCGAACTTGATGATCGCGTTGATGAACAGCCCGTAATTCAAGGTGACCGCGCCGGCCGCCTTGGCCGCCGCGATAGTCGGGTACGAGCCGCCTTTGAGGGTAATGAAGAAATCGCTGAAATCGACGCCGCCGAGGGCGAGGCCGATCGGCGGCATGATGATGTCGTTCACCAGCGAGTTGACGATCGTGGTGAACGCCGCACCAAGGATCAGGCCGACGGCCAAATCGACGACATTGCCGCGAACCGCGAAATCCCGAAACTCACGCCACATCGGCCGACCTCCCATCGTTGCGCCAGCCCCAGCGGCGCCAAGTACATAACGATCATACACCATCGTTATTCGGTTTGATCGGGTTGCGGCTTAGGGGGCCCTGGGGCATGGTGCCGGCGATGAGGACGCCGCCCCGATCCGCCGCCGATCGCTATACCGTCATCGTCCGCGGGCTCGTCGTGATGTGCAGCATCGGCATCCTGCCCGAAGAACAGGGCCGCAAGCAGCGGGTGCGGGTATCGGTCGAGCTGACGGCGCCGGCCGGCGCCGAGTTTCCCGGCGACAATCGCCGCCGGCTGATCAATTACGAGAAGGCCGTCGCCGCGATTCGCGCCATCGCCGCGGGCGATCACGTCGATCTCTGCGAAGGGTTCGCCGACCGGCTCTCCGCCGCGTGTTTTGCGGACCCGCGCGTTCAGCACATCCGCATCACGGTCGAAAAGCTCGACGTGTTTCCCGACGCCGAGGGGGTGGGGGCGATCCTCGAGCGCAGCCGCCCGGAATGACCGCGCCCGGAATGACCGCGCCCCGGCTGGCGGGCCCGGGCATCTTCGGCATCCTCAACATCACCGAGGATTCGTTCTCGGACGGCGGCCGGCATCTCGATCCCGCCGTGGCGATCGGCGAGGCTCGCCGGCTCGCCGCCGCCGGCGCGGATGTCATCGATCTCGGCGCCGCCGCCAGCAACATCGCGGCAAAGCCGGTCGCCGCAGTAGACGAAATCGGCCGCCTCGCACCGGTCATCGGGGCGCTGCAGGCAGACGGGATCGCCGTCTCGGTCGACAGCTTTTCCTTGGAAACCCAGCGTTTCGCGCTTGGCCAGCGGGTCGATTTTCTCAACGACATACAGGGTTTTGCCGAACCGGGCCTCTATCCCGATCTGGCGGCCTCGTCGTGCCGCCTCGTCGTCATGCACGCGGTGCAGGGACGCGGCCGGGCTGAGCGCGTTCCGGTGCCGCCAGCGGAGATATGGCCGCGAATCGAGGCGTTCTTTACCGCGCGCATCGCCGCGCTGGAGGCGGCCGGGATCGCCCGCACCCGGCTCGTCCTCGACCCTGGGATGGGCTTTTTTCTGAGCAGCGACCCAAGGGCGTCGCTGCGCGCGCTGACCGGGATCGGCCGGCTAAAACGCGCCTTCGGCCTGCCGGTGATGATCTCGGTGTCGCGCAAATCGTTTCTGACGGCGTTGACCGGGCGCAAGATTCCGGCCGAGCTCGGCCCGGCGACCTTGGCCGCCGAGCTCGACGCCGCGGCCAACGGCGCGGATTACATCCGCACGCACGATCCCGGTGCGTTGCGCGACGGACTGACGGTGATGCGGGCGCTGGACGAGGAGCGGGGTTTAGCGGAGCGCTGACTTGAACGGATCGCACGCCGGCGCGTCGCGGCCGTTGACCAGCTCGCAGCGCTCGTAAAGCGAGCGGCCGAACGAGGCGGCGTCGCCGCTCCACGCGCGGAAGGCGGCGCGGTCGCGGTCGTCCATCAGCGGATCGAGCCGCTTGGCCACCGCGTAGCGATGGTAGGCTTCTTTCGCGAACGGAAAGGCCATGAGGATCAGCAGCGCGAGGGCGGCACAGGTGCCGAGAATCCTGACCATTGCCGGACGCGTCCCCCTTGCAACCGAGGGTAGGGGCTCAACTTGCCCTAACAATACCCGATAATCCGTAGCGTGGCCTCGAATCGTCGGGCGCGAACCCAACTATAGATATGGTTAAATAGCCCATCATCGCAGATTTGAAAAGAGGCGAGGTGCAAAAGGCGGTCCAAATTGGAGCGACCCCGTGCGGTGGGCTCGACCACCGTGCCGCGCGGCGGCGGGACGCGTGGGAATGATACCCGCTGGCCGCCGCATCGAGGACGCCGCGCTGCTCACCGGATGCGGCCGCTTCGGCGACGACCTACCGGTGCGCGCCGATACGCTGCAGGCCGCGATCCTGCGCTCGCCGCACCCGCATGCCGAAATTTGCTCGATCGATGCGACCGCCGCGCTGGCCTTGCCGGGGGTCGCCGGCATCCTCACCGGAGAGGATGTGCTGCGCTGGACCCGGCCGTTCACCGTTGCAGTCAAGGCCGCGGTCGAGCATCGGTGCCTCGCGACCGACCGGGTCCGCTATGTCGGCGAGCCGGTCGCGGTGGCGTTGGCGCGCGACTGCCACACGGCCGAAGACGCGATCGAACGGATCACGGTCGAGTATCGCAGCCTCCCCGCGACCGCCGACCCCGAGAGGGGGCTGTCGCCCGATGCGCCGGTATTGCACCCGGCGCACGGCAGCAACCTCGTCAGCGACCGGCGGTTTCGCTATGGCGATCCCGCGACCGCGTTCGCCGCGGCGCCGCACCGCATCGGCGTTTCGGTCCGTTATCCGCGCAACGCCGGAACCCCGATCGAGGGGTTCGTCGTCATCGCCGAGTACCTGCCGGGTGAGGACAGCTACGACGTCACCGCGAATTTTCAGGGGCCCTTCGCGATGCATCCGGTGATGGCCCTGGCGCTGGGGGTGCCGGGCAACCGGCTGCGGCTGCGGCTGCCGCCCGATTCCGGCGGCAGCTTTGGGGTCAAGCACGCGATCTTTCCCTATATCGTGCTGATGTGCCTTGCCGCACGCAAAACCCGGCGGCCGGTCAAATGGGTCGAAACCCGGATCGAGCACCTCGCCGGCGCGACCTCAGCCACCAACCGGGTGACCACGCTCAATGCAGCGGTCGAATCGGACGGCCTACGCGCGCCTGAGCCGGCGACGCTCTATCGCATGCACGGCAATATGAGCGGCGCCTATAGGGTAGAGAATATCGATATTCGCAATCGCGTGGTGTTGACCAATAAGACGCCGAGCGGGTTGGTGCACGGGTTTGGCGGGCCGCAGGTCTATTTCGCGCTTGAGCGGCTGATCCAGCGCATCGCCAAAACCCTCGGCCTCGATCCGCTGGCGGTGATTCGCCGCAATCTGGTCGACCGTTTTCCCTATCGTTGCCCGGCCGGCGCGGTGCTCGATTCCGGCGACTACCTCGGCGGGGTGGAGCGGGCGGCTGCGGAAGGTGAGCTCGCCGAGCTGCAGCAACGTCGCGATCTCGCCCGCCGCGAAGGACGGCTCTACGGCATCGGCTATGCCGCGGTCGTCGAACCGTCGATCTCGAATATGGGTTACATCACCACGGTGCTGAGCCCCGAGGAACGCCGTCAGGCGGGTCCGAAAAACGGCGCCTCGGCGGCGGCGACGGTGGCGCTCGATCCGCTCGGCGGGGTCACGGCGATCGTCGATTCGGCGCCGCAAGGCCAGGGTCACCGCACTGTTATCGCCCAAATGGTCGCCGACGTTCTCGGCCTGGAGCCGGCGGCGGTGCGGGTCGAAACCGCGCTCGATACCGGGCGCGATGCCTGGTCGATCGCCGCCGGCAATTACTCGAGCCGTTTCGCCGGCGCCGTCGCCGGCGCCGCGCATCTCGCGGCAATGCGCCTGAAGGACAAGCTCGCCCGCATCGCTGCGGCGCAGCTCAATCTGCGGCCGGACCAGCTGGTGTTTGCCGCCGGCCGTATCGGCGCCGCCGACAATCCGCAGAATGCGGTGAGCTTTTCCCGGGTTGCCGCGGTGAGCCATTGGGCGCCCGGCGCCCTGCCCGATCCCGCCGACGCGGCGCTGCGCGAGACCGTGTTCTGGACCCCGCCTGAGCTTGCCGCGCCCAACGATGCCGACGAGGTCAACAGTTCGGCAGTCTACGGCTTTGTCTTCGATTTCTGCGGGGTCGAGATCGACCGAGATACCGGCGTCCTGCGCATCGACAAATACGTGACCCTCCATGATGCAGGCCGCATTTTGAACCGCGCGCTGTTTGACGGCCAGGTCTATGGCGGGTTCGCACACGGGGTCGGCGCGGCGTTGCAGGAGGAATTTCGGTACGGTCTCGAGGGCGATTTTCTGACCGGGACGTTCCTGGATTACGCTCTTCCGACAGCTATCGATATTCCCGACCCCGTGATTCTGCACATGGAGACGCCCTCGCCGGTAACCCCGCTCGGCGCCAAGGGCGTCGCCGAGGGCAATGCGATGAGCACGCCGGTATGCATCGCCAATGCGGTTGCCGATGCGCTTAGCGTCGCCGATGTGACATTGCCCTTGACCACCGCGCGGGTGCGCGAGTTGTTGCAAAAACATGTTTGACCTCGGCCGCACCCTGCTCGCCAGCGTCGAGCGCAGCCCCGACGCGCTGGCGATCATCGAGGGCGACCGCCGGCTCACTTACGGCCAATGGTATCGCCGAGATCGGCGACATCGCCGCCGGCCTTACGGCGCTCGGGCTGGCGCAAAGCGATCGGTTGGCGGTGGTGCTGCAGAACCGGCTCGATATGGCGAGCCTGCATTGGGCCTGTCAGCTCACCGGCATCGTCGCCACCCCGCTCAACTGGCGGATCAAGGCCGACGAGCTGGATTATTGCCTTGGCGATTCGGGGGCCGCCGCGGTGGCGTTCGACGGCGTTGCCGCCGCGGCGGTCGCAGGTTCGGCAG
The DNA here is from genome assembly GCA_038228485.1 of Alphaproteobacteria bacterium. Classification (GTDB taxonomy): domain Bacteria; phylum Pseudomonadota; class Alphaproteobacteria; order ATCC43930; family CGMCC-115725; genus DATARH01. The sequence continues at coordinate 5,936 of JBBRPG010000072.1, read as the reverse complement.
CGGCGCGGCGCTTGCGGCGGATCGCGCTCGACGACACGCCGGGCGGCACGGTTGCCTTTGAGGCGTGGCGCGGCAGCGGCGGCGATGTGACGCCGCAGGCCGGACCGGAAGACCTATCGCTGCTGCTCTACACTCCGGCACGACGGGCCGCCCCAAAGGCGTGCCGCGCCGCCACCGTGCCGAGCGCGCCGCGGCCATCGCCCATGTCGCGCAGAACCTTTATGGCCGCGGTGAGCGCACGCTTGGGGTCATGCCGCTCTATCACACGATGGGAGTGCGGTCGCTGCTGGCGATGGCGCTGGTCGATGGCGGTTTTGTCTGTCTGCCGCGCTTTGATCCTGCCGCGGCGCTGGGGTTGATTGCCCGAGAGCGCGTCAGCAACCTCTACCTTGTGCCGACGCTGTATCACGACCTGATCAGCCATCCGGATTTCGCCGCTACCGATGTATCGAGCGTCACCACGCTCGGCTTTGCCGGGGCGGCGATGCCGGAGGGTTTGCTGAAACGGGTCGACGCGGCGTTCAAGCCGCAGCTTTTCGTCAACCATTACGGCTCGTCCGAGATCTACACCTTCACGATCGAGCCCGCCGCCGCGGCCAGACCGGGTTCGGCTGGCAAGGCCGGGCTCAACCAGCGCATCCGCGTGGTCAGGTTTGACGCCGTCGGCCCCGACGACCGCGCCGCCGTCGGAGAGGAAGGCGGGATCATAGCCGATATCGATAGCGATGAGGCGTTCGAGGGTTATTGGCGCCGGCCCGACGCCGATGCCCGCGCCTTGCGCCAGGGCTGGTATTTTACCGGCGACACCGGTTATGTCGATGCGGCGGGCGACCTCTTCGTCACCGGGCGGGTCGACGACATGATCGTCACCGGCGGCGAGAATGTCTCGCCCGGCGAGATCGAAAGCGTGCTGTCGCTGCATCCGGGGGTCGGCGAAGTCGCTGTCGCGGGTCTGCCCGACGAGCGCTGGGGCCAGGTGGTTACGGCCTTTGTGAAGCGCCGCGACGCCGTCGATGCGGTGGCGCTGGATGCCTGGTGCCGCGTTTCCTCGCTCGCGGATTACAAGCGCCCGCGCGACTATGTCTTTGTCGAGGAGATCCCGAAATCGCCGGTCGGCAAAATCCTGCGCCGCCTGCTAGTCGCCGGCGACGACCGCAAGGAGTGAGCGATGACGCAAGCGTTCGACGGGTTCCGCGTCGAGATCGATCCCGACCGTGAACGCGGCGACGTAATCCTCGACCGGCCGCCGCTCAACGTCATCACCATGCCGCAGCGCGACCAGCTGCGCGCCGCGTTCGAGGCGCTGGATGCCGATCCGCAGGTGCGCATCGTCGTGGTGCGGGCGGTCGGCAAGCATTTTTCCAGCGGCGGCGAGATCCGCGGCTTCTCGAGGCCTCGCCCGAGCATGTCTCACATCTGGCATGGAACATCGCCGCTCCGGCGCGCTGCGCCAAGCCGGTGATCGCCGCAACCCAGGGCTATTGCTTCGGCGTCGGGTTCGAGCTGGCGCTTGCCTGCGATTTCCGCATCGCCGCCGAGAGTTGCCTCTACGCGCTGCCCGAGCAGCGCCTGGGGCAAATTCCCGGCTCGGGTGGCGCGGCGCGGCTGCAAAAGATGGCCGGCATCACCCGCGCCAAGGACATCGTCATGCGCTCGCGCCGGCTCACGGCGCGCCAGGCCTACGATTGGGGGGTCGCGACCGAGTGCGTGCCGGACGCCGAGCTTGCCGCCGCGACCGACGCATTGGTCGAGGAATTGCGCGGTTTCCCGCCGCTGGCGCAGCGCACCGCCAAAAAGTTGCTCAACGACACCGAGGACGCCACGCTCTCCTTGGCGATCGAGCTCGAAGGACAGAGCTACGGCCGCCTGCGCAGCTCCGACGATTTTCGCGAAGGCGTCGAGGCCTTCCACGCCAAGCGCAAACCGGTGTTCCGGGGCCGTTGAAAAGAGGAGATGCTTCTCATAAATTGGCTTAAATTGCCAATTGCGCGCTGGAGAAATTCATGCCGACTCGCAACGTGGTTATCACGAATCAGCAGTCAACGATGATCGACCGGTTGGTGAAGTCTGGCCGCTATCAAAATGCAAGCGAGGTGCTGCGCCAAGGATTGAGACTCGTCCAACAGCGCGACGCGGAAGACGACGCTAAATTGGTTGCGCTTCGTAAGGCGGCACAGGTGGGAATCGACGATATAGAGGCTGGACGATACCAAGATTTCCAATCCGGCGACGAGTTGCACGATTTTCTACTGGCGCTGACCGATCGAGTGCTGGCCGAGCGGCGTAGGTGACAAGCCGAGTATGGAAGGTTCGGCTTTCTACAACGGCTAAAGCCGATGTCGAACAGATCGTAGCGCGAAGCGCGAATTTTTTTGGCGACGTACAAGCCAGAATCTATGCAGAAACGATCTTCTTGGCACTCAAGACTCTGGAAGATGGGCCGGACTGTGTTGGGGTCAAATCGCGGCCCGACATCGGCGTCGGATTGTTCACTCTCCATGTTGCTCGCAACCGGCGGCGCGGACGTCACATTGTTTTGTTTCGGGTTGAGGAGAAGCCTGAGCAATCGGTGATCGTCGTGCTCCGCGTCCTCCACGACGCAATGGACCCTGCGCGGCACCTTCCGCCGGACGGCGTTTAATCGACCCGAATATCCAGCCACCCGTGTTCGGTCACCGTCGCGCGGTCGCGGGTGCGGAGCAGCACCGTGGTCATCGCCGATTCGACGATGGCCGGACCGGGGATGGTCTGTTCCGGCGCCAGCCCATCGAAAGCATAGACCGGGGCCGTAACCGAACCGCCATCGAGATAGATCGAGCGGGTCGCCAACGGCGCGGCGGGCGGGGCAGCGGGCAGGCTCGGCTCCTGCGGCAATTCCTCGAGGATGCCGGCGACGGTGACGCGGGCGTTGACCAGCACGCTTTCTTGGTCGGGCATCGCGTAGGTGTAGAGCGCCTCGTGGCGTTGGTGGAAACGCTCGACGATCTGGGGCAGCGGGTCGGCCACCGACCAATCCACGTCACCCAAGGGCACGGTGATCTCGAACACCTGCTCGCCATAGCGCATGTCGACAGCGCGGGTCGCGCGCGCCGGGCCGTCGAACGAGGCGCGCAGCCGCGCCAGACCCTCGGCTTCCATCTCGTCGAACAGCCGCTTGACCGCGCCGCCGTCGAGCGCGCGGGTGTCGCTGATATGGCTGCGCGCTATCTCGAAGCGAAGGTCGGTTGCCAGCATGCCCCAGGCCGACAGCACCGCCGCGACCCGCGGCACGATCACCCGGCGCAAATCGAGCTGACGGGCGATGTCGGTCGCGTGCAGCCCGGCGGCGCCGCCAAAGGCGAACAGCGCGAAACGCCGCGGATCGACCCCGCGCCGCACCGAAACCAGCCGCACCCCCTCGGCCATGTTGGTGTTGACGATGCGGTGGATGCCGTGCGCCGCCGCCAGCCGGGTAATGCCGAGCGTCGCGGCGACGCGGTCGATGGCAGCCTCGGCGGCGGCTTTGTCGAGCCGCCGCTCGCCGCCGAGAAACCGCTCGGCATCGAGATAGCCGAGCACCAGGTTGGCGTCGGTCACGGTCGCTTGGGTGCCGCCCTGGCCATAGCAGGCCGGCCCCGGCATGGCTCCGGCGCTTGCCGGGCCGACATGGAGGATGCCGCCCGCATCGACGCGCGCGATCGACCCGCCGCCGGCGCCGATGCTGGCGATGTCGAGGCTGTTGAGCGCGATCCGGTGCTCGCCGATCTTGCGGTCGCGGACAAGCGTCGCCTCGCCGTCGACGACGAGGCAGATGTCGGTGCTGGTGCCGCCCATGTCGAACGGGATCAGGTCGGGCGTGCCAGCGAGCTTGGCGGCATGGACGCTGCCGGCGACGCCGCCGGCCGGGCCCGACAGCACCCCGCCGGCGGCGAGCCGCCCGGCCTCGGCGATCGGCGCGACCCCGCCATGCGACTGGATGATTAGGGTGGGCCCGCGATACCCGGCTTCGCTCAGCCGCGCCTCCAGCCGGGCCAGGTAACGCGACAGCACCGGCCCGACATAGGCGTTGACGATGGTGGTCGAGACCCGCTCGAACTCCTTGATCTGCGGCAGCACGTCGGACGACAGCGAGACATAGGCGTCCGGCAGCGCGCGGGTGAGCGCCTCTCGGGTCAGGCGCTCATGGCTCGGGTCGCGCCAGGCGTGGAAATAGCACACGGCGACCGCCTCGACCCGCGCGTCTCGCAAAATATCAATAGCTGTTGTGAGCGACGCCATGTCGAGCGGCGTCTCGATGCGACCGTCGGCACGCAGGCGCTCGCGCACGCCGAGGCGCAGATGCCGCGGCGCCAGCTGCTCGGGCGGCGGCAGGCGAAGGTTGTAGCGGTCGTCCTTCAGCCCCTCGCGCATCTCGATGACGTCGCGGTGGCCCTCGGTGGTCAGCAGACCGAGCCGCGCGCCCTTGTGCTCCAGCAGCGCGTTGGTCGCCACGGTGGTGCCGTGGACGATGCGCTCGGTCTGGGCCAGCAGCGCGGCGCGGTCGTGCCCGAGCCGGGCGGCGAGCGCGGTCAGCCCGTCCAGCACCCCGACCGACGGGTCATCCGGGGTCGATGGCACCTTGGCGAGCGTCGTCCCGCCGGCCGCGTCGATCGCGACGAGGTCGGTAAACGTGCCGCCGACATCGATGCCGATGCGGTAAGCCATCAATCGTGTCCGGTGCCGGTCGTGAACCCGCTCTCGGTGTCGCGGGCGTGGCCGGCGGCGGTGCGCTCGGCGGGCTGACCCCAGCCGCCGCCGCCGCCGGATTCCAGCACCAGCCGGTCGCCCGGGTGGATCACAAGCCCGGTTTCCTTGGTGCGGATCGGGCGCGGCTCATGCCCTTCGGAATAGAGGATATAGCGGTGCGGCGCGCCGTCCTCGCCGCCGAGGATGCCGCAGGCGCCGTGCACGACGCCGTCGCCGGCGGTGTTGGCGAGCGCCGGCTCGGCGGTCTCGACCACCATCTCGACGATCCCGCCGGGACCCCCGCGATATTGCCCGTCGCCGCCCGAATCGGGGCGGAACTCGTGGCGCCGAAAGAACAGCGGAAAGCGCACCTCGGTGACTTCGAGGCTGCCGAACTTGATCCCGCCCGCCGCTTGCCACTCGCCGGCGCCGGGCCAGCCGTCGCCGGCGGACGAGCCGCCGCCGCCCGGCCGGGCCTGGAATAAATGCCAGATAAACGGCCGCCCTCCTTTATCCTTGTCCATGCGAGGGTCTTTGCCCTGGATCGCGATGCGGAAGCGGCGGCCCCACCCGGCCATCGCCCGGTCGGGGCACGACGGCGCCAGCGCCTTGACGATCGCTTCGAGGATTTCCTGGGCACAGTGGTTGGTCGCCAAGGTCACCGGCGCGCCGGGATTGGCCCAGACCACGGTGCCGGGCTTGGCGATGACCGTAACCGGGCGGAACGTGCCGTCGTTCTTCGGCGTGTGCGGGTCGATCAGGTAGCTGAGCGCGACCACCACCGCCGAATACATGTTCGGGTACGACGAGTTGACGAAGCTCGTCACCTGCTCGTGCGAGTCGGACAGGTCGATCGTCAAATCGCTGCCCGATTTGGTCACGGTCGCACGAATATGGATATCCGTGTTGCCGCGTCCGTCATCGTCGAGCAATGCCTCGCCGTGGTAGACCCCGTCCTGCCATTCGGCGATGACCGCGCGGGTCTGCCGTTCGGCCCCGTCGAGCACGGCTTCGATCGCGGCGTCGGCCACCTCCCAGCCGAATTCCTTGGCGAGCGCCAGCACCCGCCGCTCGCCGACGCGGGCGGAACCGATCATCGCTGCGAGGTCGCCGCGGAAATCGCGTGGGTGACGCACGTTGGTGGCGATCATCAGCATCACGTCGCGGCGCATCTCGCCGCGGTCGTAAAGTTTCAACGGCGTGATGCGGATGCCTTCCTGCCAGATGTCGGT
>JBBRPG010000071.1:0-18662 GCA_038228485.1 Alphaproteobacteria bacterium | reverse complement strand
GCACGAGCTGCTCGGCGACCGGACCGGCGGTCTTCTGATCCTGATCCAGGATTTCAAGGCCGATCTGAACGCCTATCTGGCCAGCCGCCCGACCGCGCCCCTGCGCACCCTCGCCGAGGCGGTGGCGAGCGGCAAGGTGCATCCGGCGGTTGCGCCCATGCTGCGCAACTCCGATGCGGTCGAAACGCGCGACACCGGGGAATATTGGGAGCATCTCGCCAAGCGCGAGCGGCTGCGGCTGGCGACGCTGAAGGCGATGGCGGATGCGCGGGTTGACGCGCTGGCCTACCCGACGATGCGCCGCAAGGCGGCGCTGATCGGCGAGGCGCAGGTCGGGATCAATTGCCGGCTCAGCGCCAATTCCGGCTTGCCGTCGGTGACGGTTCCCGCCGGCTCTACGGCCGACGGGCTGCCGGTCGGGCTGGAGCTGCTGGGGCGGGCATGGAGCGAGGGGCCGCTGCTCAAATATGCCTATGCCTACGAGCAGGCGACCCGGCATCGCCGCCCGCCGGCCAGCACCCCGGCGCTTGCCGGTTAACCGTCGTGGCTACCGCCTGAACAGCGCCTCGGCGCCGCCGCGATGCGATCGCTTGGCGGTTATCTCGGCCTGGGCGCGCGCGATCTCGGCTTCGAGCCCGGCGATATAGCCCTCCAGCTCGGCGATCCCGAGCAGCGTCAGGTCCTTGGGCAGGACCGGCTTGCGGCCGGGGAGCAGGTCTTCTTCATCCATCTTCTGCCTCCATCCTGCGCTTGCTGCTTTCATCGGCGTGTCTGGCCGATTATATCGATAGTCAGTCGCGCGGCCGTGCCGCGCTCAACCGACAATTTGTATTGGGAATTACCATGCGCGCCCCTTTGATGCCAAAAGCGACCGCCGTCTGGCTGGTCGAGAACACCTCGCTGACCTTCGAACAGATCGGCGATTTCTGCGGCCTGCATCCGCTGGAGGTGCAGGCGATCGCCGACGGCGAGGTCGCCAACCAGATGCAGGGGCTCGATCCGGTCGCCAACGGACAGACCACGGCCGAGGAGCTGGTCCGCTGCCAGGCCGATCCCGAGGCGCGGCTGAAACTGTCGGAGACCGCGATCCCGCCGCAATTCGTCCGGCACAAGGGCCCGCGCTACACCCCGATCGCCAAGCGGCAAGATAAGCCCGACGCGATCCTTTACCTGTTGCGCAACCATCCGGAATTGTCGGACGCGCAGATCTCGAAGCTGGTCGGCACGACCAAGCCGACGATCAACGCGGTGCGCGACCGCAGCCATTGGAACAGCCCGAACCTCAAGGCGCGGCATCCGGTCGGACTTGAGCTGTGCACGCTCGAAGAGCTCGACCAGGCGGTGACCAAGGCGACCCGCGGCAAGAAGACGCTGGCCGATATCGAGGCCGAGATCGCCGCCCGCGCCGAAGCCGAGGAAGCCGAAGCATAGGAAACGTCACGCGCCGGGAGGATCGCCATGCCATCCACGATGATCCTCGTCGGCGACGTGAACCTGATGAACCTCGACGACCCGGCAGCGCCGTTTGCACGGCTCGAGGATGAGTTCGCCGGCGCCGATATCCTCTACGGCAACCTCGAATGCCTGCTGTACGAGCCGCCCGAGGGCCACACCGTCGAGCAGGAAGGGTTCTTCGCCGATCCGGCAATCGGCGGCGAGGCGCTGAAGCTCGCCGGGTTTGCCGCGGTCGGTCTCGCCAACAACGTCAATTACGGCAGCGCCGCGATCCTCGGCTCGATCGCCCGGCTGGACCAGCTCGGCATCGCCCACACCGGCGCCGGGGGAAACCTCGCGGCGGCGCGCGCGCCGGCGATCGTCGAGCGCGGCGGGGTGCGGGTGGGCTTTGTCCAGCGCAGCTCGGTCTACTGGCCGACCAACCACGAGGCCGGCGCGCACAACGCCGGCATCGCCGCGTTGCGCGCCCACACCGCTTATCAGGTGCCGGCGCATAAGACCCGGCCCGAGATCCCGCCGATGAACCGGCCCGGCATCCCGCCCATCGTCGTCACCTGGCCCGACCGCGCCTATCTCGCGGCGTTCGCCGAGGATATCGCGGCGGTGCGCCAGCAGACCGACATTGTCGTCGCCTCCTGCCATTGGGGGCTGGGCGAGGAGGTGCTCGACTACATGACCGAGATTGCCCACGCCGCGATCGATGCCGGAGCCGATGTGGTGATCGGCCACGGCCCGCATTACTCGCTCCCGGTCGAGGTCTACAAGGGCAAGCCGATCTTCTACGGGCTCGGCAGCTTCTCGTTCCACACCGGGCATGGCGGCCGCCGCCATGGCGACTGGATCGGCATGATGGCGCTGATCGAATTGGAGCGCAGCCGTATCGCCGGTGCGAGCTTCCGCTTCGTCCGCCACAACGACCGCAACGAGACCGTTTTTTGCCCGCTTGGCGCCGAGGGCGAGACCCTGGCCCGCCTCACCGACCGCGCGAACCGTACCGGCACAAAGTTGGAGCCGGTGCGCAATGCGGTGAAAGTCATCTTGTAGGGTGGGTGGAGCGAAGCGATACCCACCATTTTCGCCGGTGGGTTACGCTGCGCTAACCCACCCTACAGGCACAGCGTCCCGGCTTCAGATCGCCATCAGGCGTTCGCGCAGTGCCTTGTCGTCGCGTAGCTCGGCGGCGGGGCCGGCGTGGCGCACGGCGCCCTTTTCCAGCACATAAACACGGTCGGCGAGGGACAGCGAGAACTCGACCCCCTGCTCGGCCAACAGGATCGTCATCCCAGCCGAACGCAGCTCGGCGATCTTGAGCCGCAGCGCCTCGACCACCAGCGGCGCGAGGCCCTCCGACGGCTCGTCGAGCAGCAGCAATTCGGGGTTCCCCATCAGGGTGCGGGCGATGGTCAGCATCTGCTGCTCGCCGCCGGAGAGAAACCCGCCCTGGCGGTCGCGCAACTGGCGCAGCACCGGGAACAGCTCCGACACGGTCTCGAAATTCCAGTGGCCGGGGCGGGCGGCGGCACGGGCCGCGACGTCGAGGTTCTCCCACACGCTCAGTTCGGCAAAAATGCGGCGGTCTTCGGGGACAAAGCCGATTCCGGCGCGGGCGATCCGGTGCGGCGGCCAGCCGGCGATGTCCCGGCCCTTCCACAGCACCCGCCCGCTCGTCGGCGGCGTTAGCCCCATCACCGAACGCATCGTCGTCGTCTTGCCGACCCCGTTGCGGCCGAGCAGCGCGACGCACTCGCCAGCCGCGACCTCGACCGAGACGCCGAACAGCACCCGGCTCAAGCCATAGGCGGTATGGATGTCCTCGACGGTGAGCAGCGCCGGCATCAATGCTCGCCCAAATAGACGCGGCGGACATCGGGGTCGTTGCGCACGTCTTGTGGGGCGCCGTCGGCGATCAGCCGTCCCTGGTGCAGCACCGCGATCTTCTGTGCGATCGAGAACACGACCTCCATGTCGTGCTCGGTGAACAGCAGTGTCAGCGCCCGCTCGCCGGCGATTTTCTCGATCAGCGCGATGGTGTCGTGGGTTTCGGTCGCCGACATGCCGGCGGTGGGCTCGTCGAGCAGCAACAAGGCCGGATCGCTGGCCAGCGCGAGGCCCAACTCCAGCTGCTTCTGGTTGCCGTAGCTCAAGGTGCCGGCCAGCGAGCGGGCGTGCTCGAGCAGCCCGATCTGCGCCAGCAGCGCCTCGACATCGGCGTGATAGAAGGTCTCCGAGCGCGACCAGAAATCGCGTCCGCGGCCGCGATGGGTCAGGAACGCCGCCTGCACATTCTCGAACACCGAAAGCCGCGGAAAGATGTTGGTGCGCTGGAACGAGCGGCCGATCCCCATGCGGCAGATCTGGTGCGGCAGGACGCCGGTGATGTCCTTGGCGTCGAGCGTCACCGTGCCGCTATCCGGCTGCAGGTGCCCGGTGATCAGGTTGAACAGGGTTGATTTCCCGGCGCCGTTGGGGCCGATCACCGCGGCGATCTGCTGGGTCTCGACCGTGAACGACACGTCGGACACCGCGACAAAGCCGGCGAACGTCTTGCGCAGCCCGGCAACTTCAAGCATGGCGGCGATTGACCAGGCGGTTCCAGCCGGCATCGAGCGCGCCGAGAATGCCGCCCGGGAACACGAACAGCAGGATCACCAAGATGCTGCCGAGGAAAAACGGCCAGTACTCGGTGATCGAGGTGATTTGCTGATTGAGGATGGTCAGCACCGCGGCGCCGATCGCCGGGCCCCAGAAATGGTTCATCCCACCGAGGATGGCCATGATCATCACATCGGCCGATTTCGCCCAGAACACATAATCGGCAAAGACGCCGCGATTGAAGATGCCGAACAGCGCTCCGGAGAACCCGGCGAAGATGCCCGCGGCGGTGAACGCGGCAAGCTCGTAGCCGCGCACATTGACGCCGATAAAGGCGGCCCGCTCGGGGTTTTCGCGGATCGTCGTCAGCACTCGCCCGAACGGCGACTGGCTGAGGCGGCGCAGCGCCGCGACGCACAGCATGACAAGGACCAGGGTCAGGAAATAAAATTGCTCGCCGATGCGGAAATGCCCAAATCCGGGCAGCGACGCCATCCAATGGAGGTCGGGGAACGGCACGTCGGGCAAGCCCTGGTCGCCGCCGGTAACGTCGTTCCACTTGAAGCACACGGCCCAGACGATCTGCGAGAACGCCAGGGTCAGCATCGCGAAATAAATCTTGGTCAGGCGCACGCAGAAAAAGCCGAAAACCAGCGCGAACAGCCCGGCCCCCAGCCCCGAGGCCGGAAACGCGACGATAAACGGCACTCCCAGCGTCTTCATCAGAATGCCGCAGACATAGGCGCCGATGCCGAAATAGGCGACATGGCCGAACGAAACCAGGCCGGTCAGCCCGAGCAACAGATTAAGGCTCAGCGCAAACAGCGCGTAGATGGCGATCTGCGTCGCCAGGAAGGTATCGTAGCGCGACCCGACCCAGGGCACCGGCAGCGCCGCCAGGAACACGATCAAGGTCCACGGGATGCGGCCGGCAAACCGGGTGCGCAGCGCGCTCATCGGATCGGCCGCCCGAACAGGCCCCAGGGTCGAATGATCAGGATCACCGCCATCAGCGCGAATACCGAGAACAGCGAAAATCCCGGAAAGATCAGGATGCCGAACGACAACACCTGGCCGTACAGCACCGACCCCCAGAACGTGCCCCAGAACGAGCCCAGCCCGCCGATGACGACGACGATAAACGCCTGCACGATGATCTCGACGTCCATCCCCGGCACGATGCTCTGGATCGGCGTCACCAGCGCGCCGGCCAGTCCCGCGAGGGCCGCGCTCAACATGAACATGCCGGTATAGAGCCAGCCGACATTGGCGCCGAGCGCATCGAGCATCTCGCGGTCGAGCGCGGCGGCGCGCACCATGCGGCCGAGCGAGGTACGGGTCAGCATCAGCCATACGCTCAGCGCGATCGTCGGCCCGATCAGGATGATGAACAGGTTGTAGTAGGGCACCACCGTGTCGAACACCTCGAACCCGCCATTGAGGATCGCCGGCCGCGACACCGACAGCTGTTGGGTGCCCCAGGTCCATTTGGCGGCGTCGCCGAGGATCAGCACCAGCGCGTAGGTGAAGAGCAGCTGATACAGCTCCTCACGGCCGTAGAGATAGCGGAACAGTAAGCGCTCGACGATGCCGCCGAGGATCGCGACCCCGACCGCGGCGCCAATTGCCGCCAGCCAGAATGTCGCGCCGGTCGGCTGCAGCGAGTGCACGACCTGCCAAGCCATGTAGGCGCCCAGCATATAGAACGAGCCGTGCGCAAAATTCAGGACGCGCAGCACGCCGAAAATCAGCGATAGGCCAGAGGCGATGAGAAACAGAAACATCGCCGCAGTAAGCCCGCCCATGAACTGGCTGAACAGGAACGATAGGTTCACGGCGGCTCACGACCCCCGGCTAGGGGCGGCCACCCGACCGCCCCGCCACGGCGTGGACACTGCCGGTCGCCGTCGTGATCGTCAGTTCGTCGCCGTCGACGTGTCGAGATATTGCGGGTTCTTCATGATCGCGAACGGATGCGCCGGATCCTTGATCATCTCGCCCCAGAATTCGCCGGCCTCGGACTCGTGGGTCTTGGCGTTGATCGTGCGCTTGCCCACCGGGGTGTCGTAGCTCAGGCCGAGCAGAGCGGCCGAAACCTTGTCGGATTCAGTGCTGTTGGCCTTCTTGATCCCCTCGGTCAGCGCAACGATGGCGCTATAGCCCATGATCGCCCAGCCGGAACCGGTGTCCGATTTCATGTAGGCCTTGAGGTGCTCCACGAATTCCTTGTGGGCGGGCGGCTCGGTGCCTTGCCAGATGACCGGGTCGTAGCTGTCGGAGGTGATGCCGAACGGATAGTCGTTACCGAGCGCGACCGCCGCGTCGACGGTGCCGACCTCTCCCCCGTCGATCAGGCGGTTGTTGATCGCCTTGAAATAGCCCAGCGGACCCGCTTGCTTGGCCAAGGTGATGAAGTCGCCACCGAACACGTCGCAAAACACGGCGTCGGGCTTCTTGCTCATCTGCGCCGTGATGAAGGCGGTGAAATCGGGTTCGCCGAGCTTCGGCCATTGCTGGTCGACGATCTCGATGTCCGGCCGCAGCGTCTTGAGATGGGCGGTAAACGCGGCCACGGCGTCGCGGCCATAGGCGTAGTCGGGTGCGATTGTCGCGAGCTTCTTCACATCTTTCCACTTGGCGACGATCGTCGCCGCGACATGCCCTTCGATCTCGGTGTTCGATGCGATGCGGACGATATAGGGGTGCAGGTTTTCCGGAGCCGTAAGTTTGACGGTCTTCGCGACCGGCGCGACGAACACCACCTTGTTTTCCTTGGCGATGGTCGACACCGCCGGCGCTTCGGCCGAGGTCAGCGTGCCGGACAGGAAATCGACGTTGTTCTTGATGATCAGCTCGCGGGCCAGGCGCACCGCCTCGTCGGCGTTGGCCTTGCTGTCGCGCGACAAGAGTTCGAGCTTGCGCCCGAGCACGCCGCCCTTGGCGTTGATTTCCTGCACGGCCAGCTCGGCGCCTTTGGTCACCGGCACGCCGTAGACTGCCGCCGGCCCGGAAAGCGGCATCGGAAAGCCGATCTTGATGGTGTCTTCCGCCCGTGCGGCGAAGGGCAGGATCGCCGCCAGCGCGGCAATCAGCCCCGGAATGTAACGTAACCGCATCGGCTCCTCCCGTCATTCGCCCGTCGTGCAACCCGCGCGAGGGTTTTGTTGCTATCAAAGCGGCGGCAACATGGGTCGCCGCGGCAAACCCTGTCAAGCACGCGCGAATCCAAGACGCATTTGGCGCAGGGCGGCGCTTGAGGCACCCGCTCCGGTTGCGCCCCCAGGCCTGCCGGCGATAGCATCGCGCCGCTTGCGCAAACCTGGGAAGGGACGGCGAATGGCTATTCGACCGCTCGGCGAAGCCGACCTGCCGCAGACCTGGCGGATCGTGCGGACCGCGTTCGGCACGTTCTTTGGGGCGCCCGACCCGGGGAATTTCTGGGCTGACCGCGACCTTCATTACAACCGCTTTCGCTCCGAGCACGTCGAGGGCTTTGTCGCCGAAGAGGATGGCGCGGTGGTCGGCTCCAATTTCGCCTCGCGATGGGGCAGCGTCGGATTTTTCGGGCCGCTCTCGACCTCGGTCGACCGCTGGGATGACGGGCTGGCGCAGCCGCTGGTAGCCGCGGTCTGCGAGGCGTTCGAGCGCTGGGGGGTCACTCATGCCGGCCTCTTCACCTTCGCCCAGAGCACCAAGCACATCCACCTCTACGGCAAGTTCGGCTTTCACCCGCGCTTCCTGACCGTGCTGATGACCGCGCCGGCGCGGTCAGGCATGCCGCCGGACGACTCGCGCTATTCGGCCTTGGCAGGCGACGGACGACGGGCGGCCGAAACCGCCGTCCGCGAGCTGTGCGATGCGATCTACGACGGGCTCGATCTGGCGGGCGAAATTCGCGCCGTGGCGGCGCAGGGGCTCGGCGACACGCTGCTGCTATGGGACGGGCCGAGCCGGCTTGCCGCGTTCGCGGTCTGCCATTGGGGCCCGGCGAGCGAGGCCGGCGAGGGCTGCCTCTATATCAAATTCGCCGCGGCCCGCCCCGGTCCGGGGGTTGAGGCGCGCTTCGCCGCGCTGCTCGCCGCCGCCGCCGCGCTCGCCCATGCGGTCGGGATGCCGACAGTCCTCGCCGGGGTTAACCTCTCGCGTATAGAGGCTTATCGCCAGATGAAAGCGAACGGCTTTCGCCCCGCGTTCCAGGGCGTGACAATGCATCGTGGCAACGAGGCGGGGTACAGCCGGCCCGGGGTCTACGTGCTCGACGATTGGAGATGAGATGAAAGCGGTTGTCTGCGAAGCCTTTGGCGGGCCAGAGGTGCTGGCGCTGCGCGAGCTGCCCGATCCGCCGCCGCCCGGCCCTGGCGAGATCCAGGTCCGCATCGCCGCCCGCGGCGTCCAGTACGTCGACGTGCTGATGCTTGCCGGCAAATACCAGTTCCGGCCGGAGCCGCCGTTCATCCCCGGCAACGAAGCGGCTGGCGAGGTGGTCGCGGTCGGTCCTGGGGTCACCCGCTTCAAGCCGGGCGACCCGGTGATGAACCGCGTCCGCCTCGGCGCCTTTGGCACGCTGGCCAACTCGAAGGAGGAGGATTGCGACCCGATCCCCACCGGTATGAGCGTTGAAGAGGCCGCGGTGTTCCGCGGGGCGCACCACACCGCCTACCACGCGCTGATGCAGCGCGGCCGGCTCCAGGCCGGCGACTGGGTGCTGATCCACGGCGCCGCCGGCGGCATCGGCATCGCCGCGATCCAGGTCGCGAAACTTTACGGCGCCCAGGTCATCGCCACCGCCAGCACCGACGAGAAGCGCGCGGTCTGCCTCGAGGAAGGCGCCGACTACGCGATCGACTACCGCGAGGGCTTGCGCGAGCGGGTCAAGGAGATCACCGGCACGCATGACGGGGTCGACATCTGCTACGACCCGATCGGCTCGACCGTGTTCGACGAGTCGCTGCGCTGCCTGGCGTTCGGCGGGCGCATCCTGGTGCTCGGCTTTCTCGGCGGCGGCCCGTCGACCCCGCGCACCAACTACCTGCTGATCAAATGCCTGGAGGTGATCGGCGTGCGCCTCGGCGGCGTCACGGAGCATCACCCGGAGGTCGGCCGCGCCAATACCAAGCTGCTGTGCGAACTTGCCGGCCAGGGCAAGCTCAAGCCGCGCATCTCGCACCGTTTCCCCTTGGAGCGCGCGGGCGAGGCGGTGCAGGCAGTGATCGACCGCAAGGTGATCGGCAAGGCAGTGCTGGTGGGATAGGGCTTATGAACCATTCCGGATAGCGGGCGTTTTTTTAAAATCCGCAACCACGGAGGCTCGTCATGGCCGTTTCTGCTCAACCCGACCTCGCCACCCTCCAGGCCGACATTGCGCAGCTGCGCGCCGATTTCGCCAAGATCACCACCGACATGCGCGATTACGCTTCCAGCAACATGTCGCTGGCCGGGGGCCAGGCGCAAGCGTCGGCCGAGAAGATGTGGGGCGAGGTCAAGCGGCAGGCGCAGACCGTCGGCCAGGAGATCGAGGAGCGGCCCTTCGCGTCGGCGCTGGCGGCATTCGCCTCCGGGCTGATGCTCGGCATGCTGCTCAATTCGCGCCGCGGCTAGGCCGCGTGCGCTTGCGCGTAAAGCCGCCTCAGTGATCGCGTTTACCACCGCGATAAGCGACCTGAAGGCTACGGTCGGCGGCCTGAGCGCCCGGATCGCTCTTGCCGCCACGTTCGGCGTCTCGGCGCTCCTGGTAATCGTCGTGACGGTGTGGTTTCTGGGCGACGCGCTGGCCGCCCTGCTCGAGGACCAGGGGTTCAGGCGCTCAGCCGCCGCCGGGCTTACCGGGATTGTCGGGCTGCTGGTTGCGGCGATGCTCGGCCTCGCGGCAAAGCTATCGATGCGGCCGCGCGCCCCGACGGTTCAGGTCGTCGCGGTAACCACGCCGCCGTTAAAACCGTCGACCGGCAGCGTCGTCAACGATCTCGCCCTGGAGCTGGGCAGTTTCGCGGCCCAGCAGGTCGGAACGACGGTGCGGTCCCATCCCTATGGTACGATGGGCGCTGCGCTTGTCGCAGGCTTGGCGCTCGGCGGTATGCCCGAGCTGCGAAAAGCGCTGCTCGAACTGACCAAGCGCTGAATTCGCGCTGCCGTTTCGACCGCGCGAATGACCGGGCGCGCCGCGACGACGTCGAGTTCAAACCCTCCTCGCTTCATTTCACCGGCATGACTTTGTCGGCGGCTTTGATGATGTCGTCATCGCCGTTGGCATTGCAGTATTCGTTGAGGTTCTTGGCATCCTTCATCGTCTTGTCGGCGAACATGATCGGCGGGTCGTTTTCCTTGGTGTAATAGGCTTCCAGCCAGGTCAGGATCGTGCTGACCTGCTCCTTGGGCGCGGCGATGAACTCCTTGCACTTGATCTTGGAAAAATCCAAATCCTGCGCCAAGGCCGGCGCCGCCATCAGCAGGGCGGCGGCAGCGAGGGCAAATTTTATGGCCATTCCGGTCTCCTGTTGCGGGCGGGTGAGCGCTCAGTCGTAGACCATCCCGATCGTCTCCGAGATCAGCACCGGACGGCTGCCGCCTTCGAGCTCCATCGTGCCTTCGTTGGTGACCCGCACCCCGCCCTCGACCTTCTCCACTTCCTTGATCGTGAGCTTGAGGCGGATGCGCGACCCGGCCGGCACCGGCCCGGTGAAGCGCACCCGGTTGGCGCCGTAATTGATCCCGCGCGAGCGCTGCTTGACCCGGTAGATCGTCGAGGCCAGCCGCGGCACCAGCGACAGGGTCAGCCAGCCATGCGCGATGGTCTTGCCGTCGGGCATCTCCTTTTTGCACCGCTCGACATCGACATGGATCCATTGATGGTCGCCGGTCGCGTCGGCGAATTTGTTTATCTGCTCCTGGCTCACCGTGTACCAGTCGCTGACCCCGATCTCCTTGCCGACATAAGCGGTGAGGTCGGACGGGCGTTCGACTTCCAGCATGGTTTGCTCCCTTTAGCGTATTCCCAAAAAGCTGTAATTCCGGGGTGCCCACAGGGCAGACCCGGAACCCATGAACACGGACGATAGCCTATATTGTTGCCGCCGTTGCCTGTCCGGCAAAAGCCGGTGTTCAGGGGTTCCGGGTTCGCCGCTGCGCGACGCCCCGGAATGACATGGAGATGGATCACGGCCGCATGCAGAACTTGCTTTCGCCCGGGACCCGCAATTTGTCGGCGAGGCGGGCGAAATCGACGGCCAGGCGGCGGGTGTCGCGC
Source organism: Alphaproteobacteria bacterium (assembly GCA_038228485.1). Lineage (GTDB taxonomy): Bacteria > Pseudomonadota > Alphaproteobacteria > ATCC43930 > CGMCC-115725 > DATARH01. Next base: position 7,372 of record JBBRPG010000071.1, on the reverse strand, counting down.
GGGTCGATGATCTCCTCGACCCAGAACGGTTCGGCGGTGCGGAACGGCGAGCGCAGCTTTTGCAGCCGCTCGTCGATCTCGGCGATCTTCGCATCCCGGTCGGGGGCGGCGTCGATTTCGGCGCGGTAGGCGGCCTCGATCCCGCCCTCCAGCGGCAGCGAGCCCCAGCGCGCTGACAGCCAGGCATAGCGGATCGAGAACCGCCCGGCCGGCTGGTTGACCGCGCCGGCGACCCCGAACACGTTGCGCACCAGAAAGGTGCACCACGGCACGCTGGTCTGGTTGACCGCCGCCATCGCTCGCACCCCCTTGCGGATGGTCGCCGCTTTCTCGGCCTCCAGCCCGATCTGGAAGCCAGGACAATCGCACAGATAGACCACCGGCAGGTGGAACGTCTCGGCGAGGTCGACAAAGCGGATGATCTTGTCGCAGGCGTCGGCGGTCCAGGCGCCGCCGTAGAAGAACGGGTCGCTCGCCATCACCGCCACCGGCACCCCGTCGATGCGGGCGAGGCCGGTGATCATGCCGCGCCCGAACATGCGGCCCATCTCGAAAAAGCTGCCTCGGTCGACCACCGCCTCGACGATCGGCCGCATCTTGTAGACCTGCCGCGTGTTGCGCGGGACCACCGTGAACAGGAACTCGTCGCGCCGCTCGGGGTCGTCGGTCTGCGGGCCCTTGGGCAGCACCTCGTAGACCGAGGACGGCAGGTAGGAGAGAAACCGCCGCGTCGCCTCGAACGCCTCCTTCTCGCTGTTGACGGCATGATCGACCGCGCCGCAGCGGGTTTGGATTTCCCAGCCCCCGAGCTCGAACCGGTCGAGCTGCTGCTGGCCGAGCGCGTTGACCACCGGCGGTCCGGCGACGAACATCGCCGAGGTCTCCTTGGTCATCACCGAATAATGCGACGACGCGAACCGCGCCGAGCCCAGCCCCGCCACCGAGCCCAGCCCCAGCGCCACCACCGGCACCTTCCCGAGATTGGCGGTGGTGAAATAATACGGCAGCGCCGAATTGACCCGCCCCGGCAGATTGGCCCGTCCTGTGGTCTCGATCGTCTTGACCGAGCCGCCCCCGCCCGACCCTTCGATGATGCGAATGATCGGCAGCCTCAGGTCGTGCGCCATCTGCTCGGCCATCAGCGGCTTTTCGCGGATCGTCGCATCGGCCGAGCCGCCGCGCACGGTGAAGTCGTCGCCGACCACGACCACCGGCCGCCCGTCGATCCGCGCCCGCCCGAACACGCAATTCGACGGCACCAGCTCGGTCAGGTTGTTGTCGGCGTCGTAGGCGGCCTTGCCGGCGATCGCGCCGATCTCGTGAAAGCTGGCGCTATCGACGAGGCCGTCGATGCGCTCGCGGATGGTCAGCTTGCCGGCGTCGTGCTGGCGCTTGACCTTGTCGGCGCCGCCCAGCTTGCGTGCCAGCCGCTCGCGCTCGCGCAGCTCGTCGAGTTCCGGCTGCCAGCTCATGTCCTGTCCGATCTTGCTGCGTGCTCCGCATAGTATCCGGCGCCGCGCATCCCGCTACAAAAACCAGCGGAAGAATGCCATCGGGTTCCATCCATTCGGCTTGCACCGGTGGACGTGTCGGCTAAAATATGGCTACCCATATTTACGTACCCATATTTACGTACCCATATTTACGTACCCATATTTACGTACCCATAGTGATGGCTCCATGAAAACGACGGTTGAAATCTCCGATGCGCTACTCAGTGAGGCGCGAGAGGTGGCGGCGCGCGAAGGCGTCACGCTGCGGGCATTGATCGAACGCGGATTGCATCGCGCGATCGAGGAGGCCGCGCGCGGCAGGCCGTTCAAGCTGCGTCGGGCAACCTTTCGCGGCAAGGGACTGCAGGCCGAATTCAGCGATGCACCATGGGAGGCCGTGCGCGATGCCATCTATCGCGGCCGCGGCACATGATCGCCGTTGACACCAATATTCTCGTTTATGCTCACCGTGAGGACTCCGCATTTCATCAAGTCGCTGTCAGGCGCGTGACGGAGTTGGCGCAGGGCCCCGCCAGCTGGGCCATTCCGTGGCCATGCCTGCATGAGTTTCTCGCGGTGGTAACCCATCCCCGTATCTATGCCCCACCGACGCCGTTGCTCCGCGCCTTCAATCAGGTCGAGGCCTGGCTCGGGTCCCCGACTGTGGTCTTGTTGTGCGAAACTGCCTTGCATTGGCGGATTTTGCGGGAATTGCTTACCGACAGTCGGGTTGCAGACCACGAGTACACGACGCCCGCGTCGCCGCCTTGTGCCGGCAGAACGGCGTCCGCGAGCTTTGGTCGGCCGACCGCGATTTCAGCCGCTTTGCCGGCATCAACGTGGTGAACCCGCTCTTTGGCACACCGTAAGCCGGCTGGTGGGTGCACACGCAATCACGGCTGGACAGGCTGACGAGGGGCGGCAATGCTGCCCGTCTGCATTCACAGGAGACGGCGTCACATGGCCATCGAACTCTATGCCTGGGGCACCCCGAACGGGCGCAAGATCTCGGTCGCGCTCGAGGAAATGGGGCTGCCGTACACCAGCCACCCGATCAATATCGGCAAGGGCGAGCAGTTCAAGCCCGAATTCCTCAAGATCAGCCCCAACAACCGCATCCCGGCGATCGTCGATCCCGACGGGCCGGGCGGCAAGCCGATCAGCATCTTCGAGTCCGGCGCGATCCTGATCTACCTCGGCGAGAAGACCGGCAAATTCTGGCCCAAGGGCGATCTGCGGGCGCAGGTGCCGGTGCTCGAATGGCTGATGTGGCAGATGGGCGGGTTCGGGCCGATGCCCGGCCAGGTCCACCATTTCCTCCAGGTCGAGAACGAGGCCGACCGCAAATACGGGCTGGAGCGCTATTCCAAGGAGACCCACCGGCTTTACGGCGTCTTCGACAAGCGGCTGGGCGAGGTGCAGTTCGCCGCCGGCAACGAGATTTCGATCGCCGATTTCGCCATCCTCGGCTGGGCTTGGCGGCACGAGCGGCACAACGTCGACCTCAAGGACTATCCCAACGTCAAGCGCTGGTACGAGACCCTGATGGCCCGCCCCGCCACCAAGCGCGGGATGGAGATTTCGCTGAGTTAATTTTCTTTGTCATTCCGGGGCGCGGCGCAGCCGCGAGCCCGGAATGACAGCTTGTGTAAGGGAAGCCGCCATGCCGCTCCGCAGTTTCCTGTTTGCCCCCGGCAACCATAAGCGACGGGTCGAGAAGGCGCTGACCCTCGACGCCGATGCGGTGATCCTCGACCTCGAAGACGCGGTCGCGATCGCCGAGAAGCCGGCGACCCGCGCCGCGGTGGTCGCCGCCTATGGCGAGGACCGCACCGGGCTGCTGTATGTGCGGGTCAACGCCGCCGACACCGAATTCTGCCACGGCGATTTCACCGCGATCGTGCAGCCGGGCCTCGACGGCATCATCCTGCCCAAGGTCGAGAGCGCCGCGACGTTGCAGACCGTCGACTGGCTGCTCGGCAACCTCGAACGCGAGCGCGGCCTCACCCCAGGCGCCATCGACCTGATCCCGATCGTCGAGACCGCAAGCGGCCTCACCCACATCGACGCTATCCTCGGCGCCGGCACCCGCGTCAAGCATTGCGCGTTCGGCGCCGGCGACTTCACCCTCGACGTCAACATGATCTGGAGCCGGGCCGAGAGCGAGCTCGCCTACGCTCGCGCCCGCGTGGTGACCGCCAGCCGCGCCGCCGGGATCGAGGCGCCGCTCGACACGGTGTGGGTCGACCTGCACGACGAAGAGGGGCTCGAAGCCTCGACCCGGCTGGCGCAAGGGTTCGGGTTTCAGGGAAAGATGTGCATCCACCCGAACCAGATCGCCGTGGTCAACCGGGTGTTCACCCCGACCAACGCCGAGATCGACTTCGCCGAGCGCGTCGTCGCCGCCTTCGCCGAGGCCGAGAAGCAAGGCAGCGCCGCGATCCAGCTCGACGGCAAGTTCATCGACTACCCGATCGTCTACCGGGCCCAGCGCACGCTCGATGCGATGGCGGCGATCCGGGCGCGGAGTGCGAAATGACCGAGGCAATTCCGGGCCCGCTCACCGGCATCACCGTCCTCGATCTGTGCAGCTACCTCGCCGGCCCTTACGGCTGCACCTTGCTGGCCGACCTCGGCGCCACGGTAATCAAGATCGAGTCGCCGCAGGGCGACCAGCTGCGCCAGTTTCCGTCCAGCCTGCCGGGCGAGAGCCGGTTTTTTCTCGGCACCAATCGCGGCAAACTGGGCCTCGGCCTCGACTTGAAGCAGAAAGAAGGGCTGGCCACCCTGCACCGCATGGTCGCTAAGGCCGACGTGCTGGTGGAAAATTTCCGGCCCTCGGTGCCGACGCGGCTCGGCATCGACTATCCGCGCCTCACGGCGATCAACCCGCGCCTCGTCTATGCCGGGCTCACCGGCTACGGCGACAGCGGGCCGCTCGCCGACAAGGGCGGGTTCGACCAGGTGCTGCAATGCCTGTCCGGGATGGCCGTGTTCCAGGGCGGCAAGGACACGCCGCAACTGGTGCTCGGCTCGGTGCTCGACTATTTCACCTCGGCGCTGCTCGCCTACGGGGTCGCGGCGGCGCTGTTTCACCGCGAAAAAACCGGCAAGGGCCAGTATCTGGCGCTGTCGCTGCTGCGCAGCGCGCTGACGATCCAGGCCGGCCGCTTCGTCTGGGCCGACAGCGAAGGCCGCGACGCGGTGCGCGACAGCGGCGCCGGCGGGCTCACCGGCATCCACCCGACCAGGCAAGGCCCGCTCTACAACTCGGAGCATTCCAACCAATTCTTCGCCGCCTTCTGCGAGCTGATCGGTCTCGGCGAGGTCGCCACCGACCCGCGCTACGCCACGATGTCGAAGCGCGCCGAGCATGCCGCGACCCTGTTGCCGCAGGTCCGCGCCGCGCTCGCGGTCAAGACCGCGCTCGAATGGGAGGAAGTGTTCGGCGAGCGCGTGCCCTGCGCCGCGGTGCGGCCGATCGAGGACATGTTCGACCACCCGCAGGTGCTGTCGGAAAACCTCGTCGCCGAAATCGAACACCCCGTCGTCGGCCGCTACCGCACGATGACCAAGCCCATCGCCTTTGTCGACACGCCGGGGCCGGCGCCGACCGCAGCGCCGCTGCACGGCCAGCATTCGGACGAGGTGCTGGCGCGCTTCGGCTTTGTCGAAGCCGACATCAAGGCGTTGCGCGAGAAAGGGGTAATCCCCTAGCGCGCTGCACCGAGCCGGGCGGCGAAGAACGCCTTCGTCTCGGCCACCGCATCTTCCGCGGCCGCCGGCTCGCGGCCGACATAATGGCCGGCGAACATATGCGGCGGCCCTGGCGTGTCGAAGGCGTGGCGCGCACCCGGATAAACCTTCATCTGCAGGATGTGACCGGTGCGCTGCACCTGGTCGCGCCAGCGCTCGCAGCGGGCGGAAGGGGTCCAATCGTCGGCATCGCCGATCAAGGTGTCGGTTTCCAGGGGCGTGCCGGGTGGTTCGCAGCCGGGATAGTACGCGACCGCGGCGGCAAACGGCGCTTCATCCGCCGGCCGCGCGCTGGCCAGCACCGCCTTCAGCACCGTCAATCCGCCGTGCGAAAAGCCGATGATTCCGACCGGCAGATGGGGCTGTTGCAGCCGGCGGCGCAGATAGGCGGCGGCCTCGAAGGCGTCGCGCGCCCGCGTCTCGGCCGGCACGTCGCGGCCGTGGTTGCACACCCCGTCCGGATAGCCGCGCGGGCGGAAGCTGTCGACCAGCAGCGCCGCATAGCCCCATCCCGCCAGCCGCGCCGCCCAGCTGCGGTAATGCGGGCTGATGCCGTTGCAGCCGTGCAGCACCACGACCGCCGCGGCCGGAGCGGCGCCGGCCGGCACGAACAGTTCGGCGCGCGCACCGCTTCCCGGCGCGCCGATTGTTGTGTCGTCCAGGCCGAGGGGCTGCGCCCGCGCCGGCAACGCGGCAAGCATCAGAAGCGCGATGAAAAGGTAGCGGCGCGGGCGAATCATTAATCGTCGTCCTCCGACGCTTGTCTCCCGAAATTGCGTTAGTTGTCGTATGGTTGGTGGCTCTTGCCAATAGTGAGGAGAAGAAATGATCCAGACGGCCAGACTACTCCTCGCGCTGGTGCTTGGCATCGTTATCGGCGCCGAAGCGATCCCGCCGCTACAGGCGCAGCCCGGCCGGCGCGGCGCCTATGTCGTTGCCGAAACGCAGGTGACCGAGCCAGCCGGATACATGGAATATCTCAGGCGCGAGCCGGACACCTTGACGCCGTTTCACGGTCGCGTCCTGGCGCACGCTCTTCCCGACATCCGCGAGGGCACCGGGCCGAATGCGACGGTGGCGATCGTCGCCTTCGATAGCCTGCAGGAGGCCGACGGCTGGTACAATTCGCGGGCTTACGCCAAGTTGCGGGAATTGCGGCAGAGTTCCGCGAAGTCGCGGGTCTACATCCTCGACGGCGCGGTGCAATAGATCGCGCCGGGCGTTTGCGGAGGAAGATGAATTGGCGCTGCGCGTGGCGGTCGGCGGGTTCGGGGCGATCGGCAAGGTGCTGGCCGAGGCGCTCGATAAGGGTATCGAGGGGCTGACGCTCGCCGCGGTCTCGGCCCGCGATGTTGCCCGCGCCGAGACGGCGATGGCCGGATTTGCCCGCAAGGCGCCGGTGGTGCCGCTCGCCCGGCTGTGGGAGGCCGCCGACATCGTCGTCGAATGCGCCCCGGCGGCGCATCTGCGTGACATCGCCGAGCCGGCGCTTGCCAACGGCCGCACTCTCGTCACCTTGAGTTGCGGCGCGCTGCTCGACAATTTCGACCTGGTGGAGCTGGCGCGCCGGCAGGGCGGGCGCATCCTGGTGCCGACCGGGGCACTGCTGGCGCTCGACGCGGTGCAGGCGGCAGCGGAGGGCAACGGCATCCGGTCGGTGCACATGATCACCCGCAAGCCGCCGGGCGGGCTCGAGGGCGCGCCCTATCTGGTCGAACGTCAAATCCGCGTTGCCGGGCTGACCGCGGCCACATGCGTCTTCGCCGGCAGCGCCCGCGAGGCGGCGCGCGGGTTTCCGGCCAACGTCAATGTCGCGGCGGCGCTGGCGATGGCCGGGATCGGCCCCGACCGCACGACGATCGAGATCTGGGCCGATCCGGCGGTCGACCGCAACACCCACCGCATCGAGGTCGAAGCCGACGCCGCGCGCTTTTCCATGCAAATCGAGAACGTGCCCAGCGCCGAAAACCCGCGCACCGGACGCCTCACGCCGCTATCGGTGATCGCGCTGCTGCGCAAACTATCGAGCCCGCTGGCGATCGGCACCTGAGCCCCGATCGCTCAACTACCCGACAACTTGCGTAAGGATGGGTTTGGCCGTATTTTTGTGTTTGTTTTGTAAG
>JBBRPG010000070.1:0-18862 GCA_038228485.1 Alphaproteobacteria bacterium | reverse complement strand
TCGAGCCGGCGGGCCAGCTCGTCATTGGTGACGACCCGCTCGGGCAGATAGGCCCCGCAGCCGACAACCTGCGAGCGAAAATTCATGCCGATTGCGGCGCCGGCATCGCCTCGTTGACCCGGGCCAGGTCGGTGCGGATCTTTTCGAGGAACCCGTTCATCTTCATATCGATGGCGACGCCGATCGCATTGGCGAAGCCGAAGGCATCGGTCGAGCCGTGGCTCTTCACCGCGATACCGCCCAGTCCGAGAAACATGGCGCCGTTGTAGCGGCGCGGGTCGAAACGGTCGCGGAATTTCTGCAGCGCGCCGCGGGCAAAGACATAGCCGATCTTGGCCATCATCGAATGGCTGAACGAGCTGCGCAGCGCCTCGGCGAAGAGCTTGGCGGTGCCTTCCGTGGTCTTCAGCGCGACATTGCCGGTAAAGCCGTCGGTAACGATGACGTCGACCGTGCCGGCGGCGATGTCGTCGCCCTCGACAAAGCCGTGGAAGCGAAGGGGAATCAGCCCGCTCCGCAGCTGGGCCGCCGCGCCGCGCACCGCATCGTTGCCCTTTTGGTCCTCGGACCCGACATTGAGGAGGCCGACCGTCGGCTCGGTGACCCCGAGCACGCTCTTGGCAAAGGCGTCGCCCATCAGCGCGAACTGGACCAAATTCTCCGCGTCGCATTCGATGTTGGCGCCGAGGTCGAGCATCACGCTCTCACCGCGCATTGTCGGGAAGAATGTCGCGATCGCCGGGCGGTCGATGCCCGGCAGGGTCTTCAGCGCGAACTTGGCGAGCGCCATCAACGCCCCGGTGTTGCCGGCGGAGACCACCCCGTCGGCGCGACCGTCGGCCACCGCGTCGATGGCGAGCCGCATGCTGGTGCCGCGCCCGGCGCGCAATGCCTGCGACGGCTTGTCGTCGTTCTGCACTTTCTCGCTGGTATGGTGCAGGGTCGCGACCTTGGCGACGCGCGGCAGGCGCGCGAGCAGCGGGATGATCTGGCTTTCCGCGCCAAATATCAGGAACTGCGCGTTCGGGTGGCGCTCCAGCGCGATATCGGCGCCTTCAATCACGATTTCGGGGGCGCGGTCGCCCCCCATCGCGTCAAGGGCGATGGTCACCGTGCCGGGCACTGGAACCGCGCTCGCGCCGGACAGGATCGCTTAGGCGGTCGCCGGCTCCGCCGGCACCACTTCGCGGCCATCGTAATGGCCGCAGGACGCGCACAGATGATGCGGCCGTTTCAGCTCCCCGCAATTCGAGCACTCGGCATAAACCGGCGGTGTCAGCGCGTGGTGCGAGCGGCGCATGTTGCGGCGCGACGGAGAGACCTTCTTTTTCGGGACGGCCATGGGGCACTCGTCAAACACAAAACCGGAAGCGCAGACACTTAGCCAAAATCCACCGCGGCGGCAACTGATACGCGGGCGCGGCTTCCCTGCGTCAACGGGGCTGCGGCAAATGGAACCCGCGTTACCGCGGCCCGCGTCCAGTCAAACGGGCGAGCGCGGCAAAGGGTCCCTCCTCCGTGTCCGACCCGGCTTCGTCCTCGACGACCGCGCCCTCGGCGCGGGGAAAGGGCGGCAGCGCCAGGGAGAATTCCTGCGCGACGGCCTCGCCGATATCGATCGCCTCGCCGATGAGCGGCTCGAAGGCGGGCTGATCATCATCGAGCACCGCATCGCCGGGGTCCGATTCGGGCGGTCCGTAGCGCAGCGCGAAACTTTCTTGGACCGTGCCGGGCACGGGATCGAGCGTGACGATGCAGGTTTGCGAGAATGCCGCCTCGAACTCGGCGCGCAAGAGGATCGTGCCGCCGCCCTCGCGCACCAGCTCGATCTTGGCGGTGAGGCGGTCGAGCGACACCAGCTCGAACCGCCGCGCGAGCGCCGCGCGCTCGGCCTCGGTGGCGGCGAGCTCTTGCCGGAACGGGTCGATGCCGAGCCGATTCAGCGGCACGACGCGCGAAAATTCGGGCCACCGATCGGCCATTGGTCCCGTCACGGCGCGCCGAAGGCGATGGCGCCGGCCAGCAAGGACGCGGCGGGCTGGCCACCCAAACCCGCCGCCTCGCGCCGCAGATAGCGCGCCATCGCCGCAAGCTGGTCGCCGCTTGCCGGCGCGGTGCCGTAAAGATTGCGGTCGAGCGCCGCGGCGACTGCGTCCTCGTCGCCGTCGAGACCCTGCTCGTAAGCGCGGATGCGCCCATTGAACGCCTCGGCCATGCGCTTGATCTGTCGGCCGACGCTGAGATCGCCGGTGCCGAGCTCGCGCAGCGAGCGGTCGAAATCGGCGAACATGGTGTCGTAGAACCGCTGGGCGAGGGATGCAGCGGACGGGTCGCTTTTAAGCCGGCGCAGGTACAAAAACGCGTGCAGGCAGATCAGCTCGAACCGGCCGTCGAGCGTGTCGGGGACGCCAAACCGGGTAAAGAATTCGGGGCGACGCGCCTGCTCCACCACAAGCCGATAGGCGAGCTCGGCGGCTTCGCGGATCTGATTGCGCCGGAACGGCAATAGCCTCTCACCACCTGCGGCATGGGGGAACGTTGACAGCAACCGCCCCTCGACTAGACTCTCGCGCGCACATGGGTTCCTTCAGCAAGCGTTTCAACATCGTTCCGCTAGCGGCCGCCGCGGCCCTGGCGCTTGGTGCCATTGAGCTTCCCGGTTGCGCAATCAGCGTCGACCAGCGCGGCAAGCTGCCCGACCCCGACCGGATCACCGAGGTTCAACCCGGCAAGACCACCAAGGATCAGGTGGTCAAGATTCTCGGCAGCCCGTCGAGTTCCAGCACCTTCGACGACAACACCTGGTACTACATCAGCCGCAAGACCAAGCAGGTCGCGTTCTTTCAGCCGACCGTGCTCGACCAGCAGGTCTTCATCGTCGATTTCGACGACAAGGGCGTGGTCAAGGATCTCGGTCACAAGACCCTCGCCGACGGCGCCAGCATCACCCCGGCGCCCGGCGCCACCCCCGCGCCCGGCCGCGAGCTGTCGTTCATGGAGCAACTGCTCGGCAATGTCGGCCGGTTCAGCGGCGGCGACAGCAAGTAGTCCGGAGCCGGGAGCCGGCTGGTTCTAGTGAGTCCAGCTGCCGAGAATGGCGAGCAGCAGCAGCGCGACGATGTTGGTGATCTTGATCATCGGGTTGACCGCCGGCCCCGCGGTGTCCTTGTAGGGGTCGCCGACGGTGTCGCCGGTGACCGCCGCCTTGTGCGCGTCGGACCCCTTGCCGCCGTGGTGGCCTTCCTCGATGTATTTTTTGGCGTTGTCCCAGGCGCCGCCGCCCGAGGTCATCGAGATCGCGACAAAGAGCCCGGTGACGATGGTGCCGAGCAGCATCGCGCCGAGCGAGGCGAACGCCGCCGCCTGCCCGGCGACGAGCCGGATGACGATGTAGAGCGCGATCGGCGCCAGCACCGGCAACAGCGACGGCACGATCATCTCGCGGATCGCGGCACGGGTCAGCATGTCGACGGCGCGGCCGTAATCGGGCTTGGCCGTGCCTTGCATGATCCCAGGGCTCTCGCGGAACTGCCGGCGCACCTCGACGACGACGGAGCCGGCGGCGCGGCCGACCGCGGTCATGCCCATCGCCCCGAACAAATACGGCAAGAGCCCGCCGAGGAAGAGGCCGATCACGACATACGGGTCCTGCAGCGCGAACTGCACCTTGAGTTGCGGGAAATAGTGCTTGAGGTCCTCGGTATAGGCGGCGAACAAAACCAATGAGGCCAGCCCGGCCGAGCCGATCGCGTAGCCCTTGGTCACCGCCTTGGTGGTGTTGCCGACCGCATCGAGCGCGTCGGTGGTCTTGCGCACCTCCGGCGGCAGGTCGGCCATCTCGGCAATGCCGCCGGCGTTGTCGGTGACCGGGCCATAGGCATCGAGCGCCACCACCATGCCGGCCAAGGCCAGCATCGTCGTCGCCGCGATGGCGATGCCGAACAGCCCCGCAAACAGATACGACACGACGATGCCGATGCAGATCACCAGCACCGGCAGCGCCGTCGCCTCCATCGATATGGCAAGGCCTTGGATCACGTTGGTGCCGTCGCCGGTAGTCGAACTGTTGGCGATGCTGCGCACCGGCCGGTATTCGGTCGAGGTGTAGTACTCGGTGATCCACACGATCAGCCCGGTGACGACAAGCCCGACCACCGCGCACGTCAGCACGTCGCAGCCGGTGATCGTGCCGCCCCCGACCATCGTCAGCTTGTCCTGGAAGCCGAACAGCCGGCCGACCACCGCGGCGATCGCCACCACCGACAGGATGCCGGTCGCGATCAGCCCCTTGTAGAGCGCCTTCATGATCGCGTTATCGGCGCCGAGCCGGACAAAGAACGTGCCGATGACCGAGGTGACGATGCAGACCGCGGCGATGACCAGCGGCAGTATCATCATCGTGTCGCGCAGCGGCGGCGCAAAGAAGATATTGGCGAGCAGCATCGTCGCGACGAGCGTCACCGCGTAGGTCTCGAACAAATCGGCCGCCATCCCGGCGCAGTCGCCGACATTGTCGCCGACATTGTCGGCGATGACCGCCGGGTTGCGCGGGTCATCCTCGGGGATGCCGGCCTCGACCTTGCCGACGATGTCGGCGCCGACATCGGCGCCCTTGGTGAAGATGCCGCCGCCGAGCCGCGCGAAGATCGAGATCAGCGAGGCGCCGAAACTGAGCGCCACCATCGCCTCCAGCACCGGGCGGAGATTCTCGCCGGGCATGGTCGAGCGCAGAAACATATAGTAGCCGCCGACCCCGAGGATGCCGAGGCCGACCACCAGCAACCCGGTCACCGCACCCGCCTTGAAGGCGATGGCGAGGCCGGCGCCGAGCCCGGAACGCGCCGCCTGCGCGGTGCGCACGTTGGCGCGCACCGAGACGTTCATCCCGGCGTATCCGGCCCCGCCGGACAGCACCGAGCCGATCAGGAAGCCGATCGCGACGTGGTATCCCAGCGCAACCCAGAGCACGATCAGGATGACGACGCCGACGATCGCGATGGTGCGATACTGGCGGTTGAGATAGGCGCTCGCGCCGACCTGCACCGCGTTCGAAATCTCCTGCATCCGCGCCGTCCCGGCGTTGGCCGCCAGCACGCTGCGGCTGGTGACGAGGCCGTACAGCAGGGCCAGCACACCGCAGGCGAGGATCAGAATATACGCGTGGGACATCGTCGGCGTTTCCCCCAGGCAGAGACATAAAAACCCGCCCACGACGCCGCGCCCGGCGCGGCGGGGGGCAGGTCAGGCGATGTTGAACATGCCAGAAGCGCGTTTCCTAGGCAACCGCACCCTGTGGTTTAGCGGCTATTCCCCAGCATAGCTCGGCGCGGTGCGGCCAGCGCCGAAGCGCAGCCACAAGACCGCTGCGGCGGCGACCGCGACAAACGGCATCACCGTCAGCTGCACGGTGGTCCAGCCGAACCCGGCCAACAGCGCCCCCGACGCGAATGAGGTCACGGTTGAGGTGCCGAAGATCGTGAAATCGTTGAATGCCTGCACCTTGGCGCGCTCCTCGGGCCGGTAGGTGCGGGTAAGCAAGGTGGTCGCGCCGATGAAGAGAAAATTCCAGCCGACCCCGAGCAGCACATTGGCCACCCAGAAATTGCCCTCGGCAATGCCGGCGAGGTTGATGACGCAACAGGTCAGCAACAGCACCGCGCCGGTCAGCAGGATCGTCGGCAGCCCGAATCGCGCGATCAGACTGCCGGTGACAAAGCTCGGCCCGTACATGCCCAGGATGTGCCATTGGATGACGAACGCGGCGGCGGTGAACTCGAAGCCGCAGCCGATCATCGCGATCGGCGTCGCGGTCATCACCAGGGACATGACCCCATAGCCGATCATCCCGCACAGCAGCGCGACGAGGAACAGCCGCTGCCGGACGATCTCGCCAAGCGGCCTTCCGCTGCCGTGCAACGGGTCGCGCGGCGGGGGCGGCGGCAGACGGACACAAGCGAGCAACAGCGCCGCGGCAATCTGCAAGGCGACGACCATGGCAAAACAGCCGGCGAACAGCACCGGCGCGAACAGATCGCGCGACCATTTCGCCACCTCCGGCCCAAACAGGCCGGAAAACACGCCGCCCGCCAGCACCAGCGAGATCGCCCGCGAGCGGAATCCTTCGTCGGCCAGTTCGGCGGCGGCGAAGCGGTATTGCTGGGCGAACCCATTTGACGAGCCGATGAGGAAAGTGCCCAGACAGAACAGCGGGAACAAGGCGGCCCATACCGCGAGCCCGGCGATAATCCCGCCGGTGGCGCCGATCGCCGCGCCGGTCCAGAACCCGCCGCGCCGGCCGATCCGCGCCATCAAGAGAGCCGCCGGGATCGTCGCGCACATCATCCCGGTCATCTGCAGCGCCACCGGCAGGGTCGACAGCGCCTTGTCGGCCGCCAGCATGTTGCCGATGATAGCCGAGGTGGTGGCGAGCACGCTCATGCTGGTCATCGCCAGCGCCTGACAGCCGGCGAGCAGGAAAACCGCCTTGCGCGATCCTGACAGCATCAGAAATGCCGCCAGCCGTTGGCGGCGACTGGGATTTCGCGGCCCACGGCATCGAGGAGGCGGACGCCGGAACCGCTGTCGATGGCGCCGATCTCGGTGATCGCGACGCCGAGCTCCTGGGCGAGGGCGACGATAGCGCCGCCGGCCTCGGGCGGCGCGGTAAACAGCAGCTCGTAATCGTCGCCGCCCGTAGCGAGCTGGGCGCGCATCGCCTCGTCCGCGGCGACGATCACGCGCGCCGCCGGCGACAGCGGCAGGCGCGGCAGCGCCACCTCGGCCGCGACCTCGGAGGTTTCGCAGATATGGCCGAGATCGGCGAGGAGCCCGTCCGATATGTCGATCATCGCGTGGGCGATGCCGATGAGCCGCGGCCCCAATTCGGTGCGCGGCTGGGGAAGCTGGAAACGCGCAACGAGCGCAGCGCGATGTTCGGCCGCGAGGCGCGGGTACTCGCCGCGCAACACCTTGAGGCCGAGAAAGGCGTCGCCGATCGTGCCCGAAACCCAGACCCGGTCGCCCGGCTTGGCCCCGCCGCGGCGGATTTCCTTGCCCTCGGCGACCTCGCCGATCGCGGTCAGGGTCAGCGACACCGGGCCGGGGGTCGAGGTCGAGTCGCCGCCGAGCAGGCGGACACCGTAATAAGCCTGATCCTCGCCGAGCCCCTCCGCGAAGCGCCGCACCCACTCGTCGTCGCACGTCGCCGGGAGTGCCGAGGTCAGCAGATAATGCCGCGGGATCGCGCCCATCGCCGCCAAGTCCGAGAGATTGCGGCGGAGCAGCTTCCTTGCCACCAGATCGGGCGGATCGTCGGGCAGGAAATGCACCCCCTCGACCAGCTGGTCGACGGTCGCGACGAGGCGCTTGCCCGGCGGGCAGCCGAGCAGCGCCGCGTCGTCGCTAAGGCCGAGCCCGCCCGGCCCGGCCAGCGGCGCGAAGAACTCGCGAATGCGGCCGAATTCGCCGAGGCCCTTCGGCTTCACGGCGGGCTACAGCTCGGCGGCGCGCAGCGCCCGGGCGAGGCGGTTGAGCACGCCGTTGGCCAAGCCCGGCTCCTTGCCGTCAAAAAAGGCGTAGGCGATGGAGATGTATTCGGCGAGCGTCACCCGCGGCGGAATGTCGAGGCGATACGCCAGCTCATAGGCGCCGGCCTCGAGGATCAGGCGCAGGATCGTCTCCAGCCGGCGCAGCGGCCACTCATCGCTCAGCGCCGCCGCGATGGTCTCGTCGAGCCGCTCGCCGTGGCGGGCGACCCCGAGCACGATGTCGGCGAACAGCGCCTCGTCGGCCTCGTTGTAGAGGTCGCCGTCGATCTCGCGACCCAAATGGTGATGGCGGAACTCGCCGATCACCACCTCGGGCCCCAGGCCCGGATTGAGCGCGAGCTGATAAAGCGCCTGGACCGCACCCAAGCGGGCGGCGCTGCGCTTGCGGCCCCCGCCGGTGCGGTCGCGATCTTCGGCTGTCGCCGCGGGGCTCATTCAGTCGCCCCAGTTGCCCGGCCGGTCGCCCCGGCGGTCCCGAAGCGCCGTTTGACCCCGATCATCGCCAGGCAGGCGTTGGTCGCCTCGCCGCCCTTGTCGCGGGCGTTGTCGCCGGGAGTGGCGCGCGCCAGCGCCTGCGCCTCGTTCTCGCAGGTGAGGATGCCGTAGCCGATTGCCAGGCCATGCTCGACCGCCAGCACCTGCAGGCAGTGCGCGGTTTCCTCGCAGATATGGTCGTAATGCGTGGTCTCGCCGCGGATGACGCAGCCTAGTGCGACATACCCGTCAAAGCCGCCGGCCTTGGCCGCCATGCCGATGGCGCCGGGGATCTCGAAAGCGCCGGGCACTTGCACCACCTCGAACGTCGCACCCGCCGCGCTCAGCGCCTTTGATGCGCCCTCGCGCAGCAGTGCGGCGATATGGGTGTAGTACGGCGCCTCGACGAGCAGCACATGCGGCGGACGCCCATCGCTGGTTTGGCCCGCCGTCATCTCGCTTCTCGCGCTGCCAACAGCCGCCCGACATAGCGGGCGATCAGGTCGATTTCGAGGTTCATCCGCGTCCCCGGCTCCGCCCGCCCGAAGGTGGTATGGGCCAGCGTATGCGGGATGATGTTGACCCCGAACCGCGTTCCGGTCACCTCGTTGACGGTGAGGCTCACCCCGTCGAGCGCGACCGAGCCCTTCCCGGCGATAAACGGCGCCAGATCGCCCGGCGCCTCGATGGTGAAGCGCACCGAGTCGCCCTCCGGCCGCCGCTCGACCACGCGGGCAACGCCGTCGACATGGCCCAATACCAGGTGTCCCCCCATCTCGTCGCCCAGCTTCAAAGATTGCTCGAGGTTGATCCGGGAGCCGTCGGTCCAGTCGCCGGCTGTCGAGCGCGCCAAGGTCTCGCCCGAGACGTCGACGGTGAACTGGCCCGGCTGCAGCGCGGTCGCCGTCAGGCACACCCCCGAGCAGCCGATCGACGCGCCGAGCGCGATCTTGGCGGTGTCGTAGGCGGTCGCTATCACCAAGGTGAGGCCGCCGGCGCCGTGCCGCGCCTCGCGCACCTCGCCGATATCGGTGACGATCCCGGTGAACATGCGGATAAAGCTAGGAGTCTCGCCCTCGATTAGCCAGCCCCTTTCACGCAAGGGAGAGCGGCGCGCGGCTGCAATGAACGCGAAATGGAGTCGAACCGCTCCCGCGAGCGTTTACCCATCAGGAATGTTGTTACAGGCGATTGCGATGCGACATCCGCGAACCTCTCGTTTCCTGCTCGCCGCGGCGAGCATGGCCGTGCTCGCGCTGACTGCCGGGCCAAGCCTGGCGCAGAGCACCTCGGTGCCGTGCTCGGCCTTTAGCCGCAACGGCTCCGGCGGCTGGCGCGTGACGGGCCCTGTCATGATGGACCTCGGCGGCAGATTGCTGGCGCCGATGGTCGGCACGACGTTCGATGCCGGTTCGACCATGCACGGCATCGAGATGAGCACCGTGCTGGACCGGGAGTGCGGCAACGCCTCGCTGCGCTAGCCGCACTCGTTGAGCGAGGGCTATAGCGCGTCGGCGCCGGCCTTCGCGCAGTCCTCGTCCTCCTGGGACGTGCCGCCGCCGACGCCGCAGGCCCCGACCAGCACCCCGTTGCGGAACAGCGGCACCGCGCCCTGACCCATGATCATGTGGGCGCCCTCGGCGGCGGCGATGCCGCGCGGGGTGGGCTGGTCGGCGCGCTCCTGCATCACCCCGCTCGGCCGGGCGAACGCTGCCGAAGCCACGGCCTTGCCCTGGCTGCCGTAAACGCCGGCAAAGAACGCGCCGTCCATACGCTGGAAGGCCATCAGGCGGCCGCCGTCGTCGACCACCGCGGCGCTGACCTTGATGTTCAGATCCGCCGCCTTCTTCAAGGTGGCGCGGAGCACGCGGTTGGCTTGGTTGAGGGTGATGCTGGCCATCGGAATTTCCTCCTGTTGGTTGTTTGTCGACTACCCCAAAACTCCTGACCGGCGCAGGTCGGCGACGGCGTCGGCCGAAAGGCCCAGCACGTCGCGCAGCACCGCATCGGTGTCGGCGCCGAGGCCCGGCGCCGCGCCCGATATTCGGCCAAAGCTGGCACGCCACGGCAGACCGGGCAACACGCCGCGCTCGGCCGGCTCCCAAAAGCCGCGGGCGCGCAGATGCGCATCGTGGACAAGCCCGACCGAGTCGGCGAGCGCCGCCGCCGGCACTCCCGCCTGTCTCAGCCTCGCCGCGGCATCCGCGGCCGGTTGCGGCCGAGCCCACTCGCCCAGCGCCGCGTCGATCGCCCGCCGCCGCTCGCGCCGCGCATCCAGATCAAGCCCAGCCAGCACCGCCAGCCCGGGCACGGTGCCGCACAGCGCCCGCCATTCCGCCTCGCTCGTCACCGCGAGGCTGAGCCAATCGTCGTCGCCGGCGGCGCGGTAGACGCCTTGCGGGACATGCCGGTCGGACTCGTTGCCCCTGGGCTGCGGCGGGCTCCCGAGCTGCGTCGCCAACAGCGGCTCGGCTATCGTCCACAGCATCGCCTCGATCATCGAGAAATCGATCCGCGCGACCGCGCCGGTGCGCTGGCGGCGCCAAATCCCCGCCGCGACGACAAAGGCCAGCATCAGCCCGCACATCGGGTCGAGCCAGGCAAAACCGACCCGCGGCGCGATCTCCGGATGGCGGTTGAGCCCCGCGAACCCGGCATAGCATTGCAGCAAGGTACCGTAGGCGACCGCCTGCGCCTCCGGCCCGGTGCGGCCCATCCCCGACGCCGAGACGTAGAGCAGGTTCGGGTTGAGCGCCCTCAGTTCATCGGCGCCAAGACCGAGCCGATCCATCACCCCGGTGGCGAAATTCTCAAACACAACATCGGCATGGCGGGCGAGGTCGCGGGCGATCGCCACCGCCGCAGGTTTTTTCAGATCGAGGACGATGCCCTTCTTGGCCTGGCCGAGCACGGTGTGGAGCTGGCTGGCGCGGCCGGGGTCGCCGCGGCCGGGCGCCTCGATCTTGATGATTTCGGCGCCCATCGCTGCAAGGTAGCGGGTCGCGGTCGGCCCGGCGATGACCCAGCTGAAATCGAGTACCCGCACACCGGCAAGCGGCATTGGCCCGCCGGGCTTCGCCCCGCTACCACCCTGCGCCAGGGTCAGCCCGAACGGCGGGCCGGGCGCCTCAACCTCGGCGTCGCCAATTTTCAGCCGGCGATAGAACCCGCGATGCGCCAGCTGGGGCGACCCGAGCTGCTCGGCCGGCTCGCGCAGCGGAAAGCTCGGCACATGCGCGTCCTGCGCCCGGTCGGCGATCCACTGCTTGCCGTGGTTCCGGCTCCACTCGGCCATCAGCGCGTGCAGCGCGTCGAAATTCGCAACGCGGTCAGCCTTGGTTTTGAAGCGCGGATCGTCCCCCCAGGCGGGCGAGCCCATGATTTCGAGCCACCATGCCCATTGCCGGTCCTCGCGCGGCGAGATCGCGGCGTAGCCGTCCTTGGCCGGCAGGATCGTCACGGTGGCGCCGTTGCCGTCGCTGACCCGTTTCCGGGGCCGCGCCTTGCCGCCGAGCCCGGCATTGGCAAGCTCGGTCATCGCCAGGGTCGCCAGCGCCTCCTCGATCGAGATGTCGACGATGGCCGGCTCTCCGGCCTGCACCGCATGGATGCCGGCGCAAGCCGCCGCCACCCCGCCGATAAACGCCGACTGCTCTCCCACCGGGCGGATCGGCGCCTCGGCGAGGTCGTCGACCTGCCCGGTCAACAGCCGGGCGATGCCGCTGCCGAACATCAAGGTGAGGTCGCTGGCCGGATCGTCTGCTCGCGGGCCGTGCTGGCCGAACGGGGATATCGCGACGATTGCCGCGTTCGCATTGAGCCGCCGCAGCGTCGCCGGATCGCGCCCCTGTGCGTGCAAGGTTGCCGGGCCGCCCTCGACCACGATCAGATCGGCGGCGGCAATCGCGGTCTCGCCGCCCTCGGCCTTGCCGTGGTTGAGGTATTGCGCCAGCAGGGCGGTCCGCGCCGCGCCGAGACAGGTCACCTCAGCGCCGACATCGGCGAAGAGACGCCCGGCGACCGCGGCGGCCAAGCCGTCGCCGACCTGCACGACGCGCAACCCCTGCAACAACGCCATCGACGCGTTTCCCCTCCGACTTGGCGGCAAGCGTGGCGAAAGGGCTGCGAAAGCGCAATGCGCATCGCTGCCATCCCTCGGAATTCGCCAACTACTTCTTAAGTTGGTCGGGTTAGTGTGCGGCGAACTGGGAACCGGAACGATGCCGATTTCGATAGCGCGAACCCTGGCGGGAACCGTCTTCTTTCTCCCTATCGCTGCGGCGAGTCTGGCCGCTGCCGCCGGTGTCTCGGCGGTGGAGACGCCCGGTTCCGGCACCTTGACGATGTGCCGCAGCCGGCTCGTCTACAGCGATTGCAACAGCTACCATCACATCGCGATCCCGCAGCGGATCGCGGTCGGCGACACGGTCTCGGTGGCGTTTGGCAGCAACCCCAAGGAGTACGCGTTCCCGATCGCCCGCATCCTACAAACCGGCGACGCCTGCACGCTGTTGAGCCACGCCAACGGCGACACCGACAAAACCGACAAGATCGAAGTCGCTTCCTGCAAGGCCGCGTCCGGGTCAAAGTAGCCGTTACCCGCCTGACCGCAGGAGAGACGGTGATGCTGCTGCTTTACTTCGCCCCAGGGTCGAGCTCGATGGCGACGCACATCGCGCTCCATGAGATCGGCGTCCCGTTCGAGCGCCGGCTCGTATCTTTCTCGAAAAAGGAGCAGCAACGGCCCGACTATCTGGGGGTCACCCCGGAAGGCAAGGTGCCGACCCTGGTGGTCGACGGACGGCCGCTGACCGAGGTCGCCGGCACGCTCTATTACCTCGCCAAGACCTATCCCGAGGTGGGGCTGTGGCCGCAAGGCGGGATCGAGGAAGAGGCGCAGGCGGTGTCGTGGATGTCGTTTATCGCCGCGACCGTGCATCCGGCCCGCCGCGCCGGCAACGAGCGCTGGCGCGAGGTCTTCCACCTCTGCGAGCAGCGGCTGGCCGGGCGCGACTGGGCCGCCGGCGGCGCCTATTCGATCGCCGACATCCATTTATTCCGGCTGTTCTGGCGCTTTGTCGACGCGCTCGACCCGGAGCGCGAGCCGTATCCCGCGCTCTACCGCCACTACGACCGGATGATGGCCCTCCCCGCGGTCAAGAAGACGATCGAGATCGAGGCCAACGCCGGCTACGAGTTCCCGCGGTAGCACAAAACCTCATCCTGAGGAGGCCGCGAAGCGGCCGTCTCGAAGGACGCACCAAGGTTGCGACCGCGATGAGCGCTTACCTATACATTCTGCTTTGCGCCGATGGGTCTTATTACGTCGGAACTACACGGAGCAATCTTGATAGACGATTTGCCGAACATCAGGCAGGAAGTTTTGATGGATACACCACCACGCGCCGTCCGGTAACTTTGGTATTCAGTCAGCATTTTCAGCGGATCACGGACGCCATCGCCGCCGAGCGCCAAGTCAAAGGCTGGCGGCGCGACAAGAAAGAGGCCCTGATCCGCGGAAACTTCGAGTTACTTCCGGCATTGTCCAAACGTGGCGTAACTGCCACCAAGCGCTAGCGATAATGCGTCCTTCGAGACGGCGCTTTGCGCCTCCTCAGGATGAGGACAGCCGGTGACCCGTGCGCCCCGGTCAGCTCAGCGGTCGTCCGTGGCGGGCGATGAATTCGGGGAACGCGTCTTCGGCCTTGGCGCCGCGCACGACGTGGGTGGTGAAATGGCGTTCGGCCTCGTACTGCTCTTCGAGGTTCTGGCTCATCTGCTTGAGCATCAATTGCTTGATGCCGACCACCGCGGCGCGGTTGTTGGCGGCGATGGTGCGGGCGAGCTCCATCGTCTTGGCGCGCAGCTGTTCGCGTGGCACGAGATGGTTGAGGAGGCCGATGCGGTGCGCCTCCTCGGCTTCGACCACCCGGGCCGAGAACAGCAGCTCCTTGGCCATCGGCCAGCCGACCTGATTGGGTAGCGTCCAGGTGCTGTTGATCCGGCCATAGGCGGCGGCGAGGAAACGGAACTTGCTGTCCTCGCAGCCGATCCGCATGTCGAGCGAGGAGGCCAGCACCCCCGCGCCGCCATAGGCCAGGCCGTTCATCATGCCGATCGTCGGCTTGGCCGAGGCGCCGATCTCGAAGCTGCCGCGGGTGCGCCGGGCTTCCTGCTGCTCGTCGGTCAGCTTGCGGTCGTCCTCGCGCTGCTCGTGGATGTCGCCGCCGGCGGAAAAGGCGCGCCCCGCGCCGGTGATGACGATGCAGCCGATCCCGTCATCGGCGTCCATCGCCTTGACCGCGTCGCGCAGCTCCGACGACAGTTGGCGGTTCATCGCGTTCAGCTTGTCCGGCCGGTTCAGGGTCAGGATGCCGACGCCGTCCTCGATATCGACCAGGATATGCTCGTAGTCCATCGTGCCGTTCCTCATAGCTGTACCTGCGAGGTTTTGAACTTGCGCATCAGGGTGATCACCAGCGGGATCAGCAGCGGCAGCGCCGAGATCACCGCCGCAACGCCAAGCCGCGGCTGGGCCAGGTCAAACGCGTAACGGATCCCGAGCGTCGCCAGCACATGCGTCGAATCCGCCGGTCCGCCGCCGGAAACAAAGGTGACGACGTTGAAGTCGCCGAGCGAGAAGATCGTCGAGAGCAGTGTACAGATGAAATAGAGGTTGGCGAGCAGCGGGAAATTGACGTGGACGAACATGCGGAACCCGGTCGCGCCGTCGACCCGCGCCGCCTCCTGGATATCCGAGGGGATTGCCATCCGCCCGGCCAACAGGATTACGGTCCAGAACGGCAGCCACTTCCACACATGCGAAACCATCACGCAGCCGAGCGCCATCCAGCGCTCGGTAAGCCAATTCGGGCCGTCGATGCCGAAAAGATGGTAGAGCAGGTTGTTGACCAGGCCCCACTCGCCGTTAAGCATCCAGTGGATCGAGATGTAGGTCGGCAGCGCCGGCACCGCCCAGGGCAGCACGAACACCATCAGCAGCGCCTTGGTCCACCAGCCTCGCCGCATGAAAAAGCCCGACAGCAGCAGCGCGAGAAACAGCTTCACATTGATCGCGATGCCGAGAAACAGCGCGGTGTTGACCAGCGTCTGTAGGTAAATCGGGTCGCTGAATAGCCGTGGATACAAGGCTGGGTCACTGCCCATCCAGATACCGAAGGCGACGGGGTAGACGACGAACGCCAGAAACAGCGCGACGTAGGGCACGCAGAATGCGAGGGCCCAAGCGTATTCGGAGCCTTGCAGATGGCCGCGCCACCAGCGGGCGCGCACCGGCGGGATGGCCGCCAGGCCGGGCAGCGCCTGTATCGTCTGAACCGACATTCTCCGAAGTCCGGTGCTATGGAGCGCCAGTGTCCCGCTTTTTGACCGCGGCAACAACAAGCGTCCGCCGCGGCGGGCGGACGGACGCGCCCGCGGCCGCTATCCCTGCATTGCCCGCCAGACCCGCACCGGTGTCGCCGGGCCGTCGAAAGCCGCACCGCCGACCTGGGCCAGCGCGTCTTGGATCGCGTTGTGGATCGCCGGAAAGGCGGCAACCGCCCCGGCCTCGCCGCAGCCTTTGACCCCGAGCGGGTTGGTGGTGCAGCGGGTCGGGTTGAAACCCAGGCTGAAGCTCGGCAGGTCGGCGGCGCGCGGCAGCGGATAGTCCATGAACGAGGCGGCGACCGCCTGCCCCGACGCCTCGTCGTAGACCGCCTGCTCGAGCAGAGCTTGGCCGCTGCCCTGGGCGATCCCGCCATGCGCCTGGCCGGCGACGACCATCGGGTTGACCAGCACGCCGTAATCGTCGACCGCGGTGTACCGGTCGAGGGTTACCTGGCCGGTGTCGCGATCGATCTCGACCTCGACGACGTGGGTCCCGTTGGGGAAGGTCATCCACTCGCGGGTCCAAAAATGATAAGTGTCGAGCGGTGCGCCGATCGCGCGGGCCTTGGCCGCGACGTCGAGCAGCGCCACCCGGCGGTCGGTGCCCGACACGACGAAATGCCCCGCCTCGAACAAGATGTCGGCATCCGCCGCCTCCAGCATCGCGGCGGCGATGAGCGTGCCCTTGGCGACGATCTCGTCGGCGGCGCGGAAGATCGCGGTGCCGCCCATATAGGTCGCACGCGAGCTGCCGTGCCCGCCGCCATGCGCGATCAGGTCGGTGTCGCCTTGTTTCAGCCGGATCAGCTCGTTCGCCACGCCGAGCTTGGCGGCGAGGATCTGCGGGAAGGTGGTCTCGTGGCCCTGGCCGATGGTCTGGGTGCCGGTGATCAGCGACACCGAACCGTCGGCCTCGAAGCGGATATCGACGTTCTCCGAGGGATTTCCGCCGGTGCCCTTGATGTGATAGGCGAAGCCAAGCCCGCGCAAGCAACCTCGGGTCTCGCTCGCCTGGCGGCGGGCGGCAAAGCCGCCGCTATCGGCCGCCGCGAGAGCCTGCTCAAACGTTTCCGGGAAGGCGCCGCTGTCTACCTGGTTGCCAACGGCGTTGGTCAACGGCATCTCGGCGCTCGGCACCAGGTTCCGGCGGCGCAACTCGGCGCGGTCGAAGCCGGTCTGCCGCGCCGCTTCGTCGATCAGCCGCTCGATGATGTTGTTGGCCTCGCCATAGCCGGGGCCGCGCAGCACCCCGATCGGCGCGGTGTTGGTGAAGACGCCCCGCACCCGCAGTTCGATCGCCGGGATGCGGTAGACCGTGCCGGGCAGGAACGCGTACTGGAAGGTCTGCACCGCCCCCGAGCTGCCCGCGAGATAGGCGCCGAGGTTGGCGATGCTGTCGACCATCAACGCCAGAAATCGACCTTCGGCATCAAGCCACAACTGCGCCGTCGCGAGCTGGTCTCGGCCGGCATGGTCGGCGAGGAAGACCTCGCTGCGTGTCGCGATCCATTTGACCGGCCGCCCGACGCGGTTTGCAGCCCACAGCAGCAGCGGGTGCTCAGGGTAAACAAAATTCTTCGCGCCGAACCCGCCGCCGACATCAGGCGCGACAAACCGCACCTGCTCGCGCTCCACGCCGAGCGCGGCGGCGGTAAAGTCCCGCGTGACATGGATGCTCTGCGCCGAGACATAGGCGGTATAGCGGCCGGTCGCCGGGTCGTACGTGCCGACCACACCGCGCGGCTCCATCGGGTTGGTAACGACGCGGTGGTTATCGAGGCGAAGTTCGACAACGTGCACGAGCGCGCTTGCTGCTTTTCCGATCCCCTCGCCGCCTGTCAGCCAGTCGAGACAGAGATTGTCCGGCGCCTGCTCCGAGAGCAACGGCGCGCCCGGCGCCAGCGCCGCCGCGGCCGTCGTCACGGCCGGCAGCGGGATGTAATCGACCGCGACCAGTTCAGCCGCGTCCTGCGCCTGCTCGCGGGTCTCGGCGACGATCAGCGCCACCGCCTCGCCGACATGCCGGACCTTGCCCGATGCGAGCAACGGCTGCGGCTCGAACGCGAAGGGCTTGCCGGTCTGGGTGTTGGCCGCTGCCGCCGGCTGCAGCGGCAGCAGCCCGTCGGCGGCGATGTCGGCAGCGGTCAGCACCGCAAGCACCCCCGGCGCACCGCGCGCCGCTGCGGCATCGATGCCCGCGATCAGCGCATGCGCGTGCGGCGAGCGCAGCACCACCGCGTGCGCCAGCCCCTCAAACACCAAATCGTCGAGATAGCAGCCTTGCCCGGTCAGGAAGCGCTGGTCCTCGCGGCGCTTTGGCGCATCGCCGATAATCGAAGGGCTTGGCATTGCCAGCCTATAGAACCTTGTCCAAATCCTCCAACGCGACCCCGTGTCCGGCCCGCGCGCTGTCGCGTGCTTCGGCGATGCGTTTCAGGAATCGCGGGTCGTTTTCAAGGCAGTAGTCGAACCAATCGTCCTCTGATGCGAAACCGATCAGCACCCCGGCCGGTTTGCCCCGCCGCGTAATAACGATATCTTGCCTCTCGGCCTCTCGCAGGAAGTGCGACAGGTCGTCCCGGACCTCCGATAAGGGGACTTGTTTCACGGAAGCCCTGCGAATTGCGCGAGCCATGCTGCAGCCTCAATCTTACTTACGATTGCGAGGACTTCGACCCTCGCGTCCAACACATCGTAGAATACTCGAATATCGCCGACGCGCAGGCGGTATTGCGGATGGTCGAGTTCCCGAAGCCGCTTAATGCGGCTCCGACTGATTCGAGTCGGTTCATGCCGAAGATGGATCTCAATCGCCGACCTTACGTTGGACCGAACATTCGCCCTTAATTTGCGCAGATCATTTATCGCTTGCGGCATCAGAACGATTCTGATCGGCATGCTTGGACGCTATCGACTTCCTATTCACCGTCAAAGTTCCCGCTCCGAATTACCGATGTCGTCTTCGGCCTAGCCGGCGACGCGGTGCTGCTGGGTTGGGTCAGCGCTTTCGCCAAGGGTTGCGGCCATGGCCCGGATCGACGCCGAAGCGCAGAAGGTTCGCCGCTATTATGCGTGAGGCTCGGCACCGGCCTATCCGGTGCAACCCTCGTTACCTGCATACTGCGAGACGGGTCGCCGCCCCGCGCTCAGGCGGACATGTGGTCTAGCGCCCATCGAGATTGTTAATCGCGATGCTGCCGGAATTGTCCGCGAAATTGTAGACGCTGTTAAAGCCGCCATTGGCGAAATGGACGGCGCCGTTGTTGTTGATGGCCGCGATGACCGCACCGTTGAAGGTGCCGACGTCGGTTGTCGGCAGGGTAACTGTCGGCGACCCAGGTATTTGGCCGAGGCGTTAACGCATCGCAAACATCTCGGCGAATACCCTTAGGTTTGACGACCGTAAGGCGGGGGTTAGTCCCGACGAGATTCTTGCGGGCAGCCCGCAAGGT